>JBFGFW010000159.1:0-6029 GCA_041579395.1 Sulfitobacter sp. | reverse complement strand
TGGACATCGCCGCCGAGATTATCGGCGTAAATCCATTGCGCGCCAAGCTTACGGCTTTCGCGGTAAGCTCGTTTTTCATCGGCATCTCTGGCGCGCTGTTTTTTGCGATATATTTGGGTGCGGTCGAAGTGGGCGAAGTGTTCGGAATCCAGAAATCCTTCCTGGTGCTGTTCATGATCATCATCGGCGGGCTGGGGTCGATCTTTGGCAGCTTTGCCGGGGCCGCGTTTCTGGTCTTGCTGCCTGTCGCCCTCAAGATCGTCGGGGTGGATTGGCTGGGCTGGCCCACTGATATCGTGGCGCATTTGCAGCTTGTGATCGTGGGCGGGCTGATTATCGTGTTTCTGATCGCAGAACCGCATGGCCTTGCCCAACTGTGGCGGGTGGCCAAGGAAAAACTGAGATTGTGGCCGTTCCCGCACTAGGGCCCGGCACATTGCAGGGGATCACCCCTGCCGAAGACGTCGACCGGGACAACCCGGCAAGATCGGATAAATCCAAGGGAGGAACCACCGATGAAACTTAAACTAACGACTTTGGCGCTTGGCGCTGCACTGGCCGCTGGCCCCGCGATGGCGGAACTCGTGTTCCCATCGCTTAGCTATCGCACTGGGCCCTATGCCGCCAACGGCATTCCTTTTGCTGACGGTTATGCAGACTATTTTACCCTGTTGAACGAACGTGACGGCGGCATTGGTGGAGAGCCGATCCGCATGATTGAGTGCGAAACCGGTTATAACACCGAAAAAGGTGTCGAATGCTATGAAAGCACCAAAGCCGAAGGCAGCCTTGTCTATCAACCGCTGTCCACGGGCATCACCTATCAGTTGATCCCCAAAGCCACGGCTGACGGTATCCCCGTGCACTCGATGGGGTATGGCCGAACATCCGCCAAAGACGGCGCTGTGTTCAAGAACATCTTCAACTATCCAGCCAACTACTGGGATGGCGCATCGATTGCGGTCAAATATCTGCTGGATCAAAACGGTGGCGATCTGAACGGCAAGAAAATCGCGTTGATCTACCACAACTCTGCCTATGGCAAAGAACCGATCCGCACATTGGAAGAGCTGGCCAAGAAGCACGGGTTTGAACTTTCGCTGCTGCCCGTCGACCACCCCGGTCAGGAGCAGAAATCCCAGTGGCTTCAGATCCGTCGTGAAAAGCCCGACAATGTTCTGATGTGGGGCTGGGGCGTGATGAATCAGGTTGCCGTTCAGGAAGCGGCGAACATCCGGTTCCCGATGGATCAGTTCATCGGCATCTGGTGGTCCGGTTCCGAAAATGACGTGCGCCCATCAGGTGCCGCGGCAAACGGCTACAAGGCGCTAACCTTCCACAACGTGGGCGATGACTTCCCCGTCTTTGCCGACATCCAGAAGTATGTCGTCGATGCGGGCAAAGCTGCCGGTGCAGGCGACCAGATCGGTACCGCGCTCTACAACCGTGGTCTGTATGCCGCGATGCTGGCGGCAGAAGCTGCAAAAACAGCCCAAGGTATCCACAGCACCAAAACTTTGACACCGGCGCAGATGCGCGACGGTATGGAAGCGCTTGAGATCACCGAAGCGAAGATGGCCGATCTTGGCCTGCCGAACTTCGGTCCCGAGTTCTCCGTGACTTGCGAAAACCACGGTGGCAACGGCTTTGGTGCCGTGGCGCAGTGGGATGCCGCAGCAGACAGCTGGAGCCTGATCACAGACTATATCCAGTCTGACCAGGAAGTTCTGGCACCGCTGATCGCCGAAGACGCAGCGGCGTTCGCTGCCGAATCTGGTATCACTCCCGGCTGCTAAGCTGACCTTATACGACGGGGTGCGGCGGCATGTTTCGCCGCGCCCCATCCAAGCCACAGTTGAAAGAGACACCCATGCTGGATGCCACCCAAACGCCCGATGTGCAGGTCGAGACCCTTCTTGAGGTCAATAATATCGAGGTGATCTACAATTCGGTCATTCTGGTGCTGAAGGGCGTCAGCCTGAAAGTGCCAAAAGGCGGAATCACTGCCCTTTTGGGCGGCAATGGCGCAGGCAAGACGACGACCCTCAAGGCGATTTCGAACCTGCTGCATTCCGAGCGGGGCGAGGTGACGAAGGGGTCCATCAAATACCGCGACAAGCCGATCCACAAATCGGATCCGGCTGACATGGTCAAACGCGGCGTCGTGCAGGTCATGGAAGGCCGGCATTGCTTTGAACACCTGACCATCGAAGAAAATCTGCTGACCGGTGCCTATACCCGCGGCGATGGCAAGGCCGCGATCGCGCGTGATCTGGAAATGGTCTATGACTATTTCCCCCGTCTGCGCGAGCGGCGCAAATCACAGGCGGGATATACCTCTGGCGGTGAACAGCAGATGTGCGCCATTGGGCGTGCCCTGATGTCGCGCCCCGAAACCATCCTGCTGGACGAACCGTCGATGGGTCTGGCCCCGCAACTGGTCGAACAGATTTTTGAGATCGTGAAATCGGTGAACGAAAAGGAAGGCGTGACCTTCCTGCTGGCCGAACAGAACACCAACGTGGCGCTGCGGTTTGCGCATTATGGCTATATCCTTGAATCCGGTCGCGTGGTGATGGACGGCCCTGCGGCCGATCTGCGCGAAAATCAGGACGTCAAGGAATTTTACCTGGGCATGTCCGACGAAGGCCGCAAATCCTTCCGTGACGTGCGCAGCTATCGCCGTCGCAAACGCTGGCTCAGCTGATCCTCCTGTCGTCCCCCATATCCTGACCCCTTGATGAATTGCGAGTGAGCAACATGGCACAGACGTCCCATTTCGACAGCCTTGAAACCCGCAGCGCCAAGGTGCGCGCCGCCGATCTGGCAACAGCCCTGCCTGCGCAGATCGCGCGGGCCAAGGCGCTGTCCGGCTATTCTGGATCGCTTGACCACGTTGACCCTGCGACGATTACCAGTGCTGCCGATCTGGCGGCTTTGCCGGTGCTGCGTAAATCGGAGTTAGGCAAAGCTCAGGCGATATCGGCTCCGTTCGGCGGTTTCACCACCAAACCCGCGCAGGCCTTCACGCATATCTTCCAATCGCCGGGGCCGATCTACGAACCCTCCAGCAACGCGCCAGATTGGTGGCGGATGGGCCGGTTCCTTCATGCGGTGGGGATTGGCAAGGGCGACATCGTGCAGAACTGCTTTGGTTATCACCTGACGCCCGCAGGTATGATCTTTGAATCTGGTGCTCAGGCCGTGGGTGCTGCGGTGCTGCCTGCCGGGACCGGCCAAACCGAACTGCAGGTGATCGCCGCTCGCGACATCGGCACGACCACTTATGCAGGCACCCCCGACTACCTCAAGATAATCCTCGAAAAAGCCGACGAGATGGGCGTGTCTCTTGGTATCACCAAGGCGGCCGTGGGCGGCGGCGCGCTGTTCCCGTCGCTGCGTGACTATTACACCGGGCGCGGCATCACCTGCCTGCAAAGCTACGCCACCGCTGATCTGGGCAACATCGCGTATGAAAGCACCGCGATGGAAGGGATGATCGTCGATGAAGGGGTGATCGTCGAAATCGTCACGCCGGGTACCGGCGATCCCGTGGCACCCGGCGAAGTGGGTGAGGTGATCGTCACCACGCTGAACCCCGATTATCCGCTGATCCGCTTCGCCACGGGTGACCTCAGTGCGGTCCTCGCTGGCCAATCTCCGTGCGGGCGTTCCAACATGCGTATCAAGGGCTGGTTGGGGCGCGCCGATCAAACCACAAAGATCAAGGGCATGTTCGTGCGTCCCGAACAGGTCGCGGCCCTTGTCGCGCACCACCCTGAAGTCACCAAGGCGCGCGTCGTGGCCAGCCGGGCCGGCGAACAAGACGTGATGACCGTCCATATTGAATCGACGGGCGGCGACGCAGACGGCTATGCCCAATCAGTGGTCGACCTGCTGAAACTCAAGGGTAAGATCGTGATCGTCGATCCGGGCACCCTGCCCAAAGACGGCCTCGTGATCGAAGATCAACGCACCTACGACTGACGCCCCCCCCGCTTCTCTGGCTCTTAAATATCCTCGCCGAAGGCGGCGCAACGCATCTACCGCCACGCGGATATTTTTATCCGCCGCGCTGGTATTTCTGACTGAAATAGTCGACACCCGGCCTATGATCACGCCCCGCACAAATCCCTCTGACACTGCGCGCAAGCCCTCCCGGGACGGGTTGCGGCTGCTTGCGGTCGCAGCGGTGACAGTGGCAGGGGCATGCGCGTTGCCGATGCTGGCCGTGCTGCTCGCGGCGTTGGTGGGGGGCACTGACACGATATCCCACCTGATTGACACGGTTCTTTGGGGGTACATGGGCACGACCCTTTTGCTGGTGGTGCTGGTGGCTATCGGCACCTTCCTGACGGGTGTGGGCACCGCTTGGCTGGTCACCATGACGCGCTTTCCGGGTGCCAAGGTGCTTGAGATTGCCCTGGTGCTCCCCTTGGCTTTCCCGGCCTATGTCCTTGCCTATGCCTACACCCATGTGCTGGATCATCCCGGCATCGTGCAGTCGGTCTTGCGCGATGTGACGGGATGGGGCGCGCGCGACTACTGGTTCCCCGAGATACGGTCCCTGGGCGGCGCTGCCCTGATGCTGGTTCTTGTGCTTTACCCTTATGTTTATCTACTGGCCCGCGCCGCGTTTCTGCAGCAATCGGCCACCACGTTCCTGGCTGCCCGCGCCCTGGGCAGCAGCGCGTGGGCCGCGTTCTACAAGGTAAGTCTCCCCTTGGCGCGCCCCGCCATAGCAGGGGGCGTTCTGCTTGCAGTGATGGAGACGATCGCGGATTTCGGCACCGTCGCCTATTTCGGCGTGCAGACCTTTGCCACGGGCATCTATACCAGCTGGTTTTCGCTGTTTGACCGGGCAGGCGCGGCGCAATTGGCCCTGTGTCTACTCAGCTTTGCGTTGCTGCTGGCGATGCTGGAACGCATTCAGCGTGGTCGTGCAAAGTATCATGATCCATCCCGCCAAGTCGTTGCGATGCCGCCGGTATCTCTGACCGGATGGCGCGCCATGGCTGCGTTTTCGGCATGCGGCGTGCCGGTTCTTTTGGGGGCAGTCCTGCCGGTGATAGTCCTGTTTTCGATGGGGGTCGGATCAGATCAGGATCTTCTGAGCCCGCGCTACCTTGGTTTTATCCGCAACTCAGCCACCTTGGCCGGACTTGCGGCGGTTTTGACGGTGGGTGCTGCCGTCTGCGTCGGTTTCTTCCAACGCCTGCGGCCCGGCAAGCTGTCGAATGGGGCGGCGTATATCGCGCGGTTGGGGTACGCGGTACCCGGCGGGGTGATCGCGGTGGGTCTGATGGTGCCATTCGCGGCCTTCGACAATGCGCTGGACGCGTGGATGCGCAGCACCTTTGACATTTCGACCGGGCTTTTGGTGACCGGATCGATCTGGCTGCTGATCGTGGCCTATCTCGTGCGGTTTCTGGCGGCCGCCTTGGGTGCCTACGAGGGTGGGCAGGCGATGGTGCACGCAAATATGGATTCCGCCGCCCGGTCGCTGGGCGAAACGCCGGTGGGCACGTTGCGCCGCGTGCATTTGCCGATCCTGTCACCCAGCCTTTTGACCGCATTGCTGATTGTATTTGTTGACGTGATGAAGGAATTGCCGGCGACGCTGATCATGCGGCCCTTCAACTATGACACGCTTGCGGTACAGGCGTACCGGTTGGCCAGCGACGAACGGCTGGACGGCGCGGCAGTGCCCAGCCTAGTGATCGTGGCGATGGGCCTGTTGCCGGTCATCCTGATCTGTCGGCAAGTGGGTCGGCAGCGCTAGCCCAACCAAGCATGGGACTGCCCGTGCAGGTTTGCGCCGAGTAGGCCAAAGTTCCGACCCACCCTATCGACCGCCTTTGCGCAAAAGCGCGGGATCATACCTTGGTGGAAGTCATGGTTCACATTCGGCTGGCACGGACGCTGCATATGTTCGGCGGCCGTCGTCAGCTGGACGCGCCCTACATCGGGCCAGCACAAAAATGACCGCATCGACGTCATATCGATACGGTCTTGTTGTCGCGTCTGCG
>JBFGFW010000158.1:0-6039 GCA_041579395.1 Sulfitobacter sp. | reverse complement strand
GCATCGCCCAGATTCGCCCCATCCGTCGCCGAAACCTGCGCGGCACGGTACACAGGCACACTTTGAGGAGGAGCGGGGCGGGGCGAAGTCATCTTTTGTGAAAACCTTTGGATACAAGCGAACACGTTCCGTTACAGATTGAGATAGGATTGTGACATGGCTGGGTCAAGCGTTTGGCCTTTTGCTGGCACACGACCCGTTTGCGATGCTACGACAGGGGCAATCAATCACGCGAGGGATGTGGAATGGATCTGGGACTTAAGGGAAAGCGCGCGCTGGTTTGCGCATCGTCCAAGGGGCTGGGGCTGGGATGTGCAGAAGCGCTGGCTGAAGCGGGCGTCGATCTGGTGATGAACGCGCGCGGGGGCGATGCCCTTGAACGGGCAGCCGAAAGAATAAGACAGGATTATGGCGTCGCGGTCGTCACCATCGCCGCCGATATTGCCACCGAAGACGGTCAAAAGGCGGTGCTGGAGGCGGCGGGTCAGATCGATATTCTGGTCAACAACGCCGGCGGACCCCCGCCCGGAATGTGGCAAGACTGGGACCGCGACGATTTCATCAAGGCACTTGACGCCAACATGCTGGCACCGATCGCCATGATCAAGGCGCTGGTGCCCGCGATGATGGACCGTGGCTGGGGCCGTGTGGTCAACATCACCTCGCAGTCGGTGCGCGCGCCGATCGGCGTTCTGGGGCTTAGCAATTCGGCGCGGACGGGGCTGACCGGCTATGTCGCGGGCACATCGCGGCAGGTGGCAGGCAAGGGCGTGACCATCAACAATCTGCAGCCCGGCATCCATGCCACCGACCGCGCCGATGCACTGGACGGCAATGTGGTCAAGCAAAAGGGCATCACGCTGGACGAAGCACGCGCAGACCGCGCCGCGACCATCCCTGCAGGGCGCTATGGCACGCGACAGGAATTTGGCGCGGCCTGCGCGTTTCTGTGCTCGCAGCATGCGGGCTTCATCGTCGGGCAAAATCTGCTGCTGGATGGCGGCGCGACAAATCTGACCATGTAGCCTTCGCCCTTGGTCTGAAACACCTCATCACATTTACGGCAGGTGTCGCGCCGGGGCATGGCGCGGCGCAGTCCCTCGGGCTAGGGCTTTGCCGACGTCACTATCAAAGGGTTTCTTGATGCATCCTGTTCTGCTTATTGCCATTTTCGGTGCAATTGTCGCCCTTAGCCTGCTGGCGGCACCGCGCCGCGCTTCGGTTGACGGGTTCTTTGGCGGCACGACGCCGCATGGCAGTGCGCCGGGCCTGTGGACGCTGGTCCTAAGTCAGGTCACAACGTGGATCTTTGCGCGGTCTTTGATGAACGCGGCCATCCTGGGCTATTACTATGGGATCGCGGGCACACTGGCCTATGCGGCCTATTATGGGTCGTTCCTGACCGGCGGTTTCATCGTTGGTCGGCTGCGCCAGAACGGCGCGATGTCGGTACAAGATTGGCTGGGCGCGCGGTTTGGAGCGGTGGGCAACGGCTGCTATAATCTGGTTGTCGCATTGCGCCTGTTGTCCGAAGTGTTCGCCAACCTTCTGGTGGTCGGGCTGATCTTCAACGCGGTGCTGGCGGGCAGCGGCACGGCGGCAATCATCGCGGTCGCGCTGGTCGGGCTGGCCTATTCGGCTTGGGGCGGGCTAAGTGCTGCGCTGCGCACCGATGTCGTGCAGATGCTGGTGTTTCTGGTGGTGTTCGGGCTGGCCTTGCTGGCGCTAGTGGCGTCTCCCGGCTTTGATCTGGGGGCGGTGCTGACGGCACCGGGCACGGCGGGCAGCTACAACGGTTGGGTGCTGCTGGTCGTGGCGCTGCTGCAGGTTTTTTCATATCCGGCCCACGACCCGGTGATGATGGACCGCGGGTTTCTTGCTGATGCGGCCACGACACGGCGGTCGTTTCTGCACGCGTTCTGGATTTCGACATTGTGCATCATCGGGTTTGGCCTATTCGGCATTCAGGCCAGCCTTGTGGGGGCCGCCTATGAGGGCGAGCTGATCGGCACATGGTCCATCATGTTTCCGGGGTGGGTGTTCGTGGCGCTGATGATTTCGCTGCTGGTGTCCGCGCTCAGCACGCTTGATTCCGCGCTGGCATCCGCCGCGCGACTGGTGGTGGAAGAACTGAAGCTGGCACCGCGCAGCCTGATAGGCGGGCGCATCGTGATGGTGGGGTTCATGGTCGTCGGGGCCGCGCTGACCCTGTGGGGCAATGCGACGCTGTTTGATGCGGTGGCGGTATCGGGCACCGCGTCGATGTTTCTGACCCCGGTTCTGGTGGTCGGGCTGGTGATGCAGCGCCAGATAGCACTTTGGGCCTATCTGACCGCGTTTGCTGTGGCGATGGTGGGGGCAGTGGCCTATTTCGGGCGGGCCTGGGCCGTCTTTGCGATGCTCTTGCCTGACGGGCATAAATACGAGCAACTGTTGTTGATCTGCATCGTGGTCCTGATTGCGGGGTTTGCTGCGGTGCTTGCGGGCGCGCGGCGGGGCTGATAGCAGGTTGGTCCTGAGCGAAATGATCGGATAAGACCGCAGCCCATGACCGAAGAAATTCCCCGGCTTGAAGTCAAGCACCTGACGCGCAGCTACGGCGGCCGTGCTGTGGTCGATGACGTGAGCCTGCGGATCATGCCGGGACAGGTCACCTGCCTGCTGGGCCCGTCGGGCTGCGGCAAGTCAACGACGCTGCGGATCATCGCCGGGGTCGAGATGCAGGACAGCGGCACGATCTATGTTGATGGCAAGCTGATTTGCGATACGGTGTTCCGGGTGCCGCCGGAACGCCGCGAAATTGGTCTTATGTTTCAAGACTTTGCGCTGTTTCCACACCTGAGCGTGGCCGACAACGTGGGCTTCGGCTTGAAAACCGGCACCAAGGAGGAACGTCGCGCGCGGATCAGGGAATTGCTTGAACGGGTGGATCTGCTGCGCTTTATCGACGGCTATCCACATCAGCTATCGGGCGGGGAGCAACAACGCGTGGCCTTGGCGCGCGCCTTGGCCCCAAAGCCCAAAATCATGCTGATGGATGAGCCGTTTTCCGGACTTGATAACCGGCTGCGCGATGACATCCGCGACCAGACGCTTGCCATTTTGAAAGAGGAAGGCACCGCCGTCTTGCTGGTCACGCACGAGCCCGAAGAGGCGATGCGCATGGCCGATGAGATTGCCCTGATGCGCGACGGCAAGATCGTCCAGCAGGGCGCACCGTACAATGTCTATACGCGGCCCATCGATCGAGCATCGGTGGCGTTCTTTTCGGATGCGAACGTGCTGCGCGCCGAGGTGTCAGGCGCGCTTGCCGATACGCCCTTCGGGCGGTTTCTGGCCCCCGGTGTGCCCGATGGCACGCTGGTCGACATCGTGTTTCGACCCCAGCACGTAAGGATCGATTTTGACCGCGCGGGCAAGGGGCCGCTGCCCACATCCACCGATGGCACAGCGGCGCGGGCCGTGGTGTCGCGGGCACGCTTCATGGGGAATGAAAGCCTGGTTGAGTTTGTGCTGGATCATGATGGCAGCACCTTGCGCGCCACGGTGCCGAACGTGTTTTTACCGCAACCGGGGGCGGTGATGTGGCTGACGATCCGGCGCGACCGCTGTTTTGTATTTCCGGCAAAGTAAAGGGGCGCAGCATGCAGACATTGATGGTGGAATTCGGCATGGGGTCATCGCTGCGCCGCGCCGATTATACCCAGGCCGCCGAACGTGCGGTGCGCGATGCGCTGTGGCACAATTCAATCAATCTGGCAGAGTTGTTCGGATTTGACCGCGCCGCGATGAAGATAACGCTGGATGTCGGTGTTCAGCAGCCCGACCGGGTCGACGTCGGCGTTCTGCGTGCGGTGTTCCCTTATGGCGATGTGACGGTCAACTTGCACAAGGGCGGGCTGGACGTGCCGCGCCCGGATGGAGACGGCCCGCCTACGGTTATGGCCAATGTCGCGCTCTCTGTCGCCTTTGACATGGAGCGGGCGGATGACTGAACAGCGGATCATCATCGAAATGGGCATGGGCAACGATCTGCACGGCATGGACTATACAAAGGCCTGTGCGCGCGCGATCGAGGACGCCTTGCGCCATTCATCGTTGCCACTGTTTGGTGCGCTGGATCTGCCACACGATGCGATGCGGGTGCAGGTAACGGTGGCCGTGCAAGACCCGGACCGCGTCGATGTGGCCGCACTGGTGGCCAAGCTGCCGCGTGGGCGCGCCACGGTGCGCGCGGTCTTTGGCGGTCTTAACGTGCCCAGTGGGGACGAGGTGATTGTCATTGCGCAGGCCAGTGTCGAAGCGTTCTTGCCCAAACAGAACGGATGGCGGTTGAAGCGGTCGTCCTGAAAGGACTTTTATGCCTTCGGCGAGGATTTGAAACCATTTGGAATCAGGACCTTGGCGTAAAGAGCGCGGGCAGGGCATCGGCGCGTTCAATCAGGTCAAGGCGCAGTTTGACATCGGTTTGTGTCGTCTCGCTATATCCCTTCAGGATCCAGCTGCGCGCCTGATGGGTCAGCGTATGGGGGTGCAGAACGACAGTTGTCAGAGCGGCATTCGCCCCGTTGTAGACGATCTTGAGCTTTTGGCGCGCCCGGATAGCGGCGCGCAGCACGGGCAGGTGCCCCATCCCGCGCGCGGCATTGGCGAAAGGATGTTCGATTTGCTGCCAATCCGTTGCGTTTGGGGTGGCGTGCAGTGGCAATGCCGTATCAATCTTGGCGGCGAGGCTGATCGCTGCGGCTTTCAGCGCGGGGTCGGGGGTTTCCAGCACGATGGCAAGGGCCAGTTGCAGTGCCTCGACTTCGTCATCGGTGAGGGCAAGGGGGGGCAAAGTGGTCTCCTGTGTCAGCCTGTAGCCTGCCCCCTTGGTACCCGTCACCGGCAGGCCGGACGATTGCAACCGGGCGATGTCTCGATAAAGGGTGCGCAGCGACACGCCTTGCGCTGCGGCCATATCCGCGGCGCGGTGCAGTTGATGGTCGCCCAATGTTTCGAGCAGGGCAAAAAGACGGTCTGTGCGGCGCATGGGCCGTTCTTGCCATGCAAGGTCGGTTTGCGCAACACAACTGACAAAAAATTGTCAGGTGCGGTTGGGTTCGTTGGCTTTCCGTAGAAAAACGGCTGTCAGGGGAGCGTCCGGACTGATTTGTCCCTTCAAGCTGGCGCAGCGGGGGCGTAAACAGGCAGGGATTTGAACGCCCCCGGTGGCGTTCGCGATTTTGGATGTGGAGAAAGACTATGTTGAACAATATTGGCCTGCCGGGTCTTTTGCTAATCGCCGTTGTGGTGCTTGTCCTGTTCGGGCGCGGCAAGATTTCCAGCTTGATGGGTGAAGTCGGCAAAGGCATCACCAGCTTCAAGAAGGGCATCAGCGAGGGAGAGCGCGACGAAGACGATACCAAGACCGTGCATGTATCCCAGGTTGACGGAACCGATCTGCCCAAGCACACCGATGTCGGCACGCACCCCGAAACAGACAAGCGCGCTGACAAGGACCCGGTGTAAGTCGCCATGTTTGATCTGGGGTGGTCTGAATTACTGGTCATCGGCGTCGTCGCGTTGATCGTGGTGGGGCCCAAGGATTTGCCGATCCTGTTTCGCAAGGTGGGGCAATTCGTGGGCAAAGCCAAAGGCATGGCGCGCGAATTCAGCACGGCGATGAACGACGCGGCCGATGACACCGGCATGCGCGAGATTTCATCGGGGCTAAACAAATCCCTGCGCGCGGCGACCAATCCGTTGGGCACCGCGATGGACGGGGTGAAATCTGCGACCAAGTCGCTGACGGACATCGACCCCAACAGCGAGACTGGCAAGCTGGCAGCTCAACGGGCCAACGATGTGAAAAAAATTCAGGCCGCCACCGCGCGTGCCGGAGCCGAGCGTAAGCAGCGCGAAGCCGCCGAAGCGATGGCCCAAGCGGAAGCTGCAGAAGCCAAGCTGACGGATGCCGGACCTGCAAAAACGACCGCTGCGCCGAAAAAACCCGCACCGGGCAAGCCTGCGGCGGCCAAGAAACCGGTTCCTGCAAAG
>JBFGFW010000157.1:0-6077 GCA_041579395.1 Sulfitobacter sp. | reverse complement strand
TTCGACAGGGTCAGCGACCGGCTTTCGATCTTTGTCGCGTATTGCCGGACCAGCGTCTGAAAATAGCTTTCGTCAGGAATCCAGACATGGCGGAAATACTGGTCATAGGCGGGCCGCTCCGGATCTTGCAGGATTGCCGACAGGGTTTGCCGCGTCAGGCACCACCATTGCGACCCCATATGCGGCACGATCCCGTTTGGCATCCGGCGCTTCAGGCCAAGTTTGCGCTGAATCGCAACGGCCTTGTCGAATAAATAGCGGTGGCGCTTCCACGAGAACGGAAACCGCATGGTAAAGCGTTCTTCGTCAAGGCCACCCACCGTCCATGGTACATCTGCAGTCGTAGCGCTTTCGATGAAATCGGTGCGGGGCCGCGCGGCAAGGTAGTTGATCAGCTCTTTGATCGGGCGCAGCGGCAAACATGACCCCGATGCCAGATAGACATGGCGCACGTCCGGAAAGCTGGCCAACATCAACTCTGACGCGGATTGCGAGGCGGCGATAATTCCCCAAGTGCCCCACTCACAACGATAGCGCTTGCTGAACTTTAGGTTCGGCAGGTCGGCAAGGCTTTTGACAAAGGCGTCGAATGTCTTGGTCGGCACAGCCTTGTCAACGTGAATCACCACGTCACAGCCGGCCGCCGACCAATGCCGCGCTACCTGTTCCGCACGGCCCAAAGCCGTATGGACCAACATGACGACACCGACCGTCATGCCCAGTTTCCCTTGGACATCAGCCCCAGAATTTCCAGTTGCCGCCAGTTGATATACCGCTCGGACCACTTGCACCAAAGCTGCGGATCCGACTGGATGTTCGCGGCGTAAGCCTTGTATTCGACCGATCCGGCATAGTGTTGGCCGCGCTCAAGCTCCTCTGCGGCCTTGGCACCGAACGTATCCAGAAATTTGGCATGCAGCAGCACGCCAGACGCCTTTTCGCCGCCCCATTCGTCGTAAACCTGATTCAAACCGCGCGGCAGCAACATATGGGTTGAACTGACGTATACATATTTGCGGTCCCACTTGACCAACGGAACCTTGTTCAATGCCGGCGCTTTTTCGGGGGCGTCCTTAAAGAAAACCCGCATTCGCGGACCACCCTGAATCCACAGGTTTGCAAACTTGAAATTTCGCGACAGGGAGTAATTGCCGCTATCAAACCACGACGCGATTTCGATCGGGTCTTGTCCGGACTGATAAGGTTGTTCGTCCAGCCGCCCCTTGGGGTACATATCCAGCAGCATCGCCGAGAATGATTTAATCGAAGACGCGTCCAGCCAATCGGTCAGGGCGCGCAACGGCCGGGTATCGCAGAACGGATAAATCAGGAATTCGTCGGGGTCGACGGTCAGCGTCCAATGCCCGTGGGCATATCTCATCTGCAGCCAGTTAAGCCAATCGGCGCCAAACCGCGCGCGCTTATAGCTGGCTCGAGTGCTCCAGACCGACACATCAGGCTGGTCGGCCAGATAGTCCAGCGACCCATCATCGCTGTCATTGTCCACGAAAAAGAAATGCGCAACGCCCATCTTGCGGTAATAATCAAGGAAATAGGGCAAGCGAATCTTCTCGTTTCGCTGGGTGCAGTAAAGCAAGATATCGTCTGGTCTGATCTGATCCGTGCGCAAGGCAATCTGCTTCAGTTCGCGCCGCTTTCGAAATGCGCGAATGCGCCACCGTTTGCGCTGCAGCCGAAGCCGATATGACTGTATTAAACCCAAAAACTGCCCTTCATTCTCGGGATAACAATTACCAATTAACCATAAGCCCCGCGTCAAACGAGACCCTAATCACGTAGGCTTAACACCGTGTTGAAATGCGCGTCCCACGTCGGGGCCGCAAATCCATCCAATACTGCCTGCTGTCCTGCTTCTGATGCCCACGCTTTTATTACCCTGTCCCACTGATAGTGGTCTGAAACCGCTGCGTAAACAGGCATATCGCCCAGAAACTCGTGAAAAACATCCAGATCGTTGCATAAAACACGCGTTCCAAGCATCACCGCTTCGAGTGGCGGAAGACCGAACCCTTCGGCAAGGCTGGGAAACAATGCGCCGACAGCATTTGCCACAAGTGCAGCCAATGCCGCATCGGTCAGGTTTGGGATTTCGCGGACGGGCCCATCAGGGTCCAAAGCATCAAGCCGCGAAAAGACCGCTTCGTTGTTCCATCCACGCGCACCGCAGATCAACAGCGGCGGTGCGTCAGGCCCAAGCCGGTCCCAGATATCCAGTAAAAAGGCATGGTTCTTGCGCGGCTCAATCGTGCCGACCGTGACGAAATAGGGCCGCCGAGGCGGCAGGTTTTCAGGCAATCCGCTCGGGTCAGGCCGGGGCATCATTGTCCCCAAATGCGCTACAATGCCAGGGGGCGGCGTGCCCCATTGTGACATCACCGCCGTCGCCCGCCGCTGGGTATCTTCCGAGTTAAAGATCACGCGATCTGCCCGCTTTTGCACCCGCTTCATCTTTTCACGGAAGGGTGCGACGGTACCGGGACGCTGGAACTCCGGATACTCCAACGGGATCACATCGTGGATCAGCACGTGAATGGGTACACCCGCCACTGTCAGCGCCGACAACACACGGTCGGTCAGATTGCTGTGACCCACGTTGTAATAGACACAAGGCGCGGGCAGCCTGTCCAGCACCCTCGCCAACCGCCAGGGAGCGGCCCGCGCAAGCGCAAATTTGCGAAAATCGTTGGCCGGTCGTTTGCTCCAGGCGATCTGGCCCTCGGCCCTGTCGCGAATGGCAGCCAACCCGTCCCTGTCCAGCAGCAGATAGCCAAAAGCTGTGCGCACGATCCCAAAGCAGACCATTTCATCGTCCAGAAATCGTGCAAGATAGGCAAGTTCAACCCGGTCCACGCCGGTTGGTACGCGCCCTGCGCGCCGCAGGGTTCGCGTTAGATCCAGCAGCCGAGCGGGCGGTGCTTTATGTGTCGTAGTGGCCAGTTTGGTGCCATCTCCACGCGTCTGCGATCATTTCGGGCAGCGTAGACCGTTTGGGCGACCAGCCCAATTCTTTCTTCGCGCGGGACGACCCGGACACCAGTTTCGTACAATCGCCCGGACGTCTGTCACCCTCTTTGATTGGAACGGCGCGGTTCGTCACGTCGCGGCTGTGCTCAACCACTTCGCGGACCGAAAAGCCCGATCCGGTGCCAAGATTGAACACCCGACTGGCTTTGCCGTCCAGCAGCCATCGAAGACCCAGAATATGCGCATCGACCAGATCGCAGACATGCACATAGTCGCGGATGCAGGTGCCATCGGGCGTGTCGTAATCGGTGCCGAAGATGGTCAGCGCGTCGCGCTTGCCGTCGATTGCGTCCAGCATCAAGGGCACAAGATGCGTTTCCGGCTGATGAAATTCGCCTACCTCACCTTCGGGATCGGCACCGGCTACGTTGAAATAGCGAAAAATCACATTTTTCAGGCCAAACGCGGTCTCAAAATCTCGCAATATATCTTCGATGGCGCGCTTTGAGGCACCGTAGGCGTTGATCGGCAGTTGCACGCTGTTTTCATCCAGCACGACATTGTCCTGATCGCCGTATGTCGCACAAGTCGACGAGAAAACGAAATTCATGCAGTTTGCGGCAACGGCGGCTTCGATCAGGTTCAATGATCCGGAAACATTGTTGTGCCAATATGCGCCCGGTTGCTTCATGCTGTCACCCACTTGGCTAAGTGCTGCAAAATGCATTACGGCCACGGGTTTATACTGCGCAAAGACGGCATCGATCTGGCTACGGTCAAGCAGATCGCCTTGAACGAACGGGCCAAATTTGACCGCGTCCCGCCATCCGGTAACCAGATTGTCAAAGGTGACGGGGATAAATCCAGCGGCGGCCAGCGCTTTGCAGGCGTGCGACCCGATATAGCCCGCACCCCCCGTGACCAAGATATGTGTCATGCACCCGCCTTTGAAAGACCCTATTGTGCAGCCTTATCAATCTGCAGGATGTCTTGCAAATAGGCATAAAGATCGTCGCGCAGTTCTTCGCGGGCCAGACCGAACGACACGGTGGCCTGCAGGAACCCCGATTTGGACCCGCAATCAAAACGCTGGCCTTTGAAGCGATAGCCATAGACATCGTGGCCCTGCGTCAGTTCCGCCGCGATGGCATCGGTCAGCTGAATTTCACCACCGGAACCGGATTTCAATTTATTTAGGTTCTTCAAAACGTTGGGCGACAGGATATAGCGGCCGATGACCGCAAGGTTCGATGGCGCTTCGCCCTCTTTTGGCTTTTCGACCATGCCACGAACCTTGACCAGTTCGCCGTGATCCTCACCGATGTCCAACATCCCGTAGGATGACGTCCGATCCGGGTTCACCTCCATCGCCGCGACCATGTTGCCGCCCGTTTCATGATAAGCCTCGACCATTTGCTGCAGGCACGGCTTTTCAGCGGCGATCACATCGTCCGGCAGGATTACGGCAAAGGGTTCATTGCCAATCAACCGACGCGCGCACCACACGGCATGGCCCAAACCAAGCGCCTTGTGCTGGCGGATATAGGCTATCGCGCCGCTTTCCATGTTGGTATTTTTGAGGATATCCAACAGAGCAGTTTTGTTTTTAGACCGCAGTTCCTGCTCAAGCACGGGCGAATGGTCAAAGTAGTCTTCCAAAGCCCCCTTGCCGCGCGACGTGACAAAAATGAATTCCTTGATTCCGGCAGCGCGTGCTTCGTCGATCGCGTATTGGATCAACGGACGATCAACGAGCGTCATGATTTCCTTTGGCACCGATTTGGTGGCCGGCAAGAACCGCGTCCCCAATCCTGCCACTGGAAAGATTGCCTTTGTCACTTTTTTGCCCATGGTGTTATCGTCCCCGCCCGGCTGCCAATCGTTTCTTTGCCCCTAGGCGCAAAGCATTATTTCGCTAGTGTTAAAAGTAAATTCTTCGAATAACAGGTTCAAAAGTCGCCGTTTTCGCGTCAAAAGCCTCGTTGTGGTGCGACGCGGGCAATCTCGCGCTGTGCCCGCTTCGTTTTCGAAACTATCATAAATGCGGGATCATTACGATCTGCTTTACCAAAAACGCCACCTTTCTGCACCCAATAACCCGCGGCTTCAAAGGTCAACCGATGGTATAGCGCGGTTGGCGACAAGATCAGCAACGTCACGTTATTTCCCGCTGCCACGGCGGTTGCCGCGCGGGCCCGATCCCGGACGGCATGCAGCGGTCTGCTGACAATCATCATCGCGGCGCGCTGCTGGCTGGGGAACCGCTGAAAGGGCGCATCCGGATGTCTGGGCAGATGGGCCACCCCGGACGGGCGCACAGCCCCATCAGCATATCCCAGATCAAGTCGCTTTAACAAACGCCGTACATCGCACGGCTCAAGCTGTCCTGATTGCATATAGCGCAGTAGCCGTTGGCGCTGCTCAAGGCGCAGGGTGGTCCAATGGGCGGTCCGGTCTGCCAAGGGGATGTGCTTGCGCTGAAAGATGGCCCAGCTTGCGCCGATGTCATACAGATCGACGGGTACCCGCGCGGCGCTGCGCATACGGTTTTGGGCATACCCGTGGTGCACTTCGGCCAAGGGAACAAGCGCTGTGGCATGGCCGGCTCGCGCAATCCGCATGTTCAAATCCGTCTCGTCCAGGAAATAATGAAATGCCGGGTCAAAGCCCCCAAGATCGACCAGCACATCGCGGCGAAACGCCATGTTCGTGCCCTCCGTCTTGATCGCGCGGCCATTTGGCGGAGTCAGGACCGTCGCGTGCGAAATGTCCAATTCCAGTGGGCGCGCGATGCCCAGCGCATCCAGACCAGCGGCGGTCCACTGAAAGGAAATTCCGTTGCGCCCGCGCACATACCCCCCCATCGCCGCGACCTCCGGCCGGTTCGCTGGGGCCACCAGATGGCGCAGCCACATCGGCTCGGGCACGGCATCGTCATCAATGAATGCAATAACCTCACCCGCTGCATGGCGCACGCCCAGATTTCGCGCCGCCGATATGTTGGGTTCATTAAACGCGACCAGTTTGAGATCGCTGGCGAAGGCCAGGATTTCGGCAGCACTGATCCCGTCCGGATCGGCCACGACCACCAC
>JBFGFW010000156.1:0-6108 GCA_041579395.1 Sulfitobacter sp. | reverse complement strand
CCGCTGCATCGTCTTGGCGGCTTTTGCGAATTCGGGGGCCATTGTAAGGCAAGGTCCGCACCAGGGGGCCCAATAGTCGATGACCAGCGGCAGATCATCCGTTTGGGTGGCCTTGTCATGGGCCCGATCGCCGATCGCCGCAACATCGCCGCTGACCAGCAAGGCCCCACATTTTGCGCATTTCGGTTTGGCCGCAAGCTTGTCCGCCGGAAACCGGTTGGCTTGTCCGCAGGACAGGCAGATAAGTTTGATTGCGTCGTCCATCGCAGATTTCCCTTCCGTAGCCCCGTCTTTTTGATGCGGTCGTATCCCGTGGTATGGGATATTTGCCCCGCCAAGTTGATACTGATCAATCGACATTATGAACGCCTTCGCTTGGTCCGTCGCCCGAAAAAACGCTTCTGGCATTCGGACCCCAAGCGACGTCGAATTGATACGTATCAATCCCCTAACGCCCCACTTCTGTGAGACTGACAGCAATGACAGAACTGGAGCGCACCCGATGCAACAATACACGATGGCTTTTCCGGGAGTGCCGGCGTCAGTCCTGATCCGGTCTTTCTACGCTCGCGGGGCGCGCCGCCTGCTTCAGACTGCCACATCCCGGGCACGCCTGTGCGCGGACCCTGCGACCCTCGTGCCAGCCTGACGGGGTGTGACATGGTGGCCAAGGCATCCAAGCTACTAGGTCTTCCGAGCGGATTGCCCTTCAAGCGTCTGCGCGCCGCATGCGACCCTTCAACGCTTGGTTTCGAGACGACTGCCTCTTTGAAGCCCGTGACCGGTTTTGTGGGTCAGGACCGTGCGATCGATGCGATCAAGCTGTCGGCCTGCATCAGCCACAAAGATTTTAACCTGTATGTTCTGGGCCGCGAAGGTACCGGGCGTCACACGGCGGTGGCACAGATGCTATCAGAGGCAGCGGCAAGCCGCCCGACGCCGTGCGACTGGGTTTATGTCAATAACTTCGAGGCACCGCACAAGCCGCACGCGATAAAGATGGCACCGGGGACCGCTGCGGCGCTGAAGCTGGCAATGCAGCGTCTGGTCGATGATCTGGCCATCGAAATCCCCGCCCTGTTTGAATCAGAGGAATACCAGACGCAGCGCCGCGCCATTGAAGAGGAGTTCGGCCAGAGGAACGAAGAACCCATCGCAGAATTCTCGGAACGGGCGCATGCACAGAACGTCGCGTTGTTGCGCACACCGATGGGTTTCATGTTGTCGGCGATCGTGGATGGCAGGCCGATCAAACCCGAAGTCTATGAGGCGTTGCCCCCGGACGAGCGCAAAGAGATCGATGCCAAGATCGAAAGACTGCAAGAGCAGTTGGGTGCCATCCTGAAACAGGCCCCGCAACTGGAAAAAGAACACCGCCGACGGATCGAGGAACTTCACGCCTTGATGGCCGAGCGGGTCGTATCCCTGCGGGTGAAAGAGGTCGAAGCAGAGTTTTCGAAGGCACCGGTCATCGTCACATATCTGGAGAACGTGCGCGCAAACATGGTTGAAAACGCCGAACTGTTTCTCAAACCCTCGGACGGACCAAACGCCGGCCCCTTTCCGGAAGTGATCCGCAAGTATCACAAAGACATCCGCTTTGCCCGGTACGCAGTCAACATTATGGTCTCGCATCAAGCCGACAAAGAGGCCGCGCCGATCGTCAGGGAAGACCTGCCAACGCTCAACCATCTGACCGGGCGGATCGAGAATATCTCGGAGATGGGCACGCTCACGACCAACTTTACCCTGATCAGGCCGGGCGCGTTGCACCGCGCGAACGGCGGGTATCTGGTTCTGGATGCGCAGCGGCTTTTGTCCGAACCCTATGCCTACGATACGCTTAAACGCTGTCTGCAAAGCCGGTCTATTTCGATCACGGCCTTGTCCGAGCGGCTAAGCCTGTCGTCTACCGTGACGCTGGAACCTGACGCCATTCCGCTCGATGTCCGCATCGTTCTGGTCGGCGACAGACGGCTTCACATGATGTTGCAACTGCTGGACCCTGAGTTTGGTAAACTGTTCAAGGTGCAGGCCGATTTCGCAGACGATCTTCCCCGCACCGCGAAAAACACCCGCGCGCTGGCACGGATGGTGGCCGGGTTCGCCGCAGAGGAAGAGTTGCGACCCTTGACGGCTGCCGCCGTCGCGGCCTTGCTGGATCAGGCGATGCGGCTTGCAGGCGACAGCACAAAACTGACGCTTGAGCTGGTCACATTGACGGATGTGATCAGAGAAGCCGATTTTTATGCACAAAGCCAAAAACGCACGCTGATATCCGCAGACGATATCAACCACGCCATACAGCAGTCCGTGGTCAGGGCGTCGCGCGTCAAGGAACGCATGCAAGAGGCTGTCACCCGCAAGACCATCCTGATTGCCACGCAAGGCCGGGCCGTCGGTCAGATCAACGGTCTGGCTGTTGTCAGTGCCGGCAAAGAACATTTCGGACGGCCGTCGCGGATCACCGCACGGGTGCGCGTGGGTGCCGGCAAGTTGGTCGATATTGAACGCGAGGTCGAACTTGGCGGTCCGCTTCATTCCAAGGGAGTTCTGATCCTAAGCAGCTTTCTGGCATCTCATTACGCGCTGGATGTCCCGATGTCCCTGCATGCAAGTCTGGTGTTTGAACAAAGCTATGGCGGCATCGACGGCGATAGCGCATCGTCGGCGGAACTATACGCGATGCTTTCTGCCCTGTCTGGTGTGCCGATCCGGCAGGGCCTGGCAGTCACGGGATCGGTCAACCAGAACGGTGACGTTCAGGCGATTGGCGGTGTGAACGAAAAGATCGAGGGCTTTTTTGACATCTGCGCCGCGCAGGGGCTGACGGGCGAACAAGGCGTCCTGATCCCTGCGTCGAATGTCGAACACCTGATGCTGCGCCGCGATGTCGTCGACGCCGCCAAATCCGGTGATTTCCGGGTCATTCCGGTCAAGACGATCGACCAGGGGATAGAGGTGCTGACAGGGATGGTGGCGGGTCGGCGGGGTCGCGGCGGGCAATTCGCTGCCCCCAGCGTCAACGCCAAGGTCGAGGCCCAATTGCGCGCCTATGCGGAAACCCGGCGCAGTTTCAGGATGCATAACTTTACGAACCAAAACAAGGGAGTGGATTGATGGGCGACATCAAACCACCCGGCCTGCGCATCCTTGTCAGTGCGGGATCGTTTGCCGACGCAGCGGCGGCGTTGCGGATCGTCCAGCAGTTGCCGGCCAGCTTTTTTGCAGGATTGGGCGGTGTGCTGGTCGAAGAGGGCGACATCATTGCGACCTGCCAGATCCCCGACAAGCGCATCGTGCTGTTCAGCGGCACCACGGTATCGGCCCCCAACCTGTCGCAACTGCGCACCGTGCTCAAGGCCGATGCGCGGGCATTTCAACGGTCGCTTGCGCGCACGGCCGGGCCAAGCGGCACCAGTTGGGTCTTTGCGCAGGATCAGGGCGAACTTGTCTCGACGTCGCTGCGTGCAGCGGCAGGCTGGGACGTGTTGATTCTGGGCTACCGTCAAATTCACCGTGTTGCGGGCAAAATCATTCTTCTGGAAACTTCGGGCCGACCCAGTGACGATCTGGCCACGGCATCGTGGCGTCTTGCCCAGCACTCTGGCGCTGATCGTTTGGTATTTACGGTCAAGTCACAAGCCGGTGCGCCCGCACGCCGACCGACGGAAAATACGATCGAGTTTGACACCCTTGGTGACGCCTTGCGGGTACTGACCCGCACCCATGCACAGGCGGTTCTTGTTGATCTCAGAACCGGCCCGGTTCGCAATCAGGCCGATCTTTCGCGCCTGTTGGAAGCGGCGCGCTGTCCGCTGATCGTGTTTGGCGCATCGACCTTTCAGACGTTGCTGACCCACAGCATCCAGATACCACCCGCCCCTTCCGACAATGGGCGTGCCCCATGACGGCTGGCATCAACAGTGCCATGTCTGCGCCGCCCACCACGCCCGCAACCCTTAGACGGGCGATTACCCTGCCGCTGCTGGTGTTCTATGGATTGGGCGTCACCATCGGTGCGGGCATCTATGTGCTTGTGGGGGCCACCGCCGCGCAGGCTGGCATCTATGCGCCCACCTCTTTTCTGCTGGCCGCCTTCGTCATGCTGTTCAGTGCTGGCAGCTTCAGCGAATTATCGGGCCGGTTGCCGCAAAGCGCCGGGGAAGCCGCCTATGTCGAAGCGGCATTCGCGTTGCCGTGGCTGACGGTCGTGACGGGGGGCTTGCTGCTGATTGCAGGGACAATCTCTGCCTCCGCCATTGCCGTGGGCAGCGCCGGATATCTTGCCACGCTGGTGTCGCTGCCGCTGTGGGCAATCACCTTGGCCATCGTGTTATTCGCCGGGACGATCGCGGCATGGGGGATCGTTGAATCGGTCAGCTTTGCAGCGCTGCTGACGCTGGTAGAAGTGCTTGGCCTGGTTGTCGTGGTCGCCGCCGGGCTGTGGCATGAACCCGGCATCCTGCGGGCGCTTCCGGCTGTCTTCCCGTCGCCCACCGATGCGCATGCCGTTGCGGCCATCGGGACGACAAGCCTGCTTGCGTTCTTTGCCTTCATCGGGTTCGACGGCATGGTGAATATCATCGAAGAGACCGAGAATCCGGCACGCAACATGCCGATTGGCATCTTCATTACCTTGGCCATCGCAACGCTGCTGTATTTCTCGGTTGCCGCCGTTGCCGTTCTGCTGCTGCCGCTTGACGAATTGGGCCGCTCGACCGCACCAGTCAGCCTGTTGTTCGAGCGACTGACGGGCATGTCGCCGGTCGCAATCACGCTGATCGCTGCTGCTGCTACGTTGAACGGCATCGTCATCCAGACCATCCTTGCCTCGCGGATCATCTATGGCATGGCCAACGTCGGGCGTCTGCCCAAGGTGCTGGCCAGATTGAACCCACGCACCCGGACGCCGGTGCTGGCGACGGTGCTGGTGACCGGAGCGACCCTGATCTTTGCGCTGTTCTTCCCGATCACCACTCTGGCCGAGCGTACGACCCAGATTGTGCTGGTTGTCTTCATCCTGATCAACCTGTCGCTTTTGCGGATCAAGTGGCGGGGCGACCCTGCGCCCAAGGGGATATTCGTCGCCCCGGCGTTTGTACCTCTGATCGGGCTGGTCACTTGCATGGCGATGCTGGTAGGTCCGTTGTTGATCGCGGGCTGAGGCGTGTGGCGTGGCGGGGTATTGGTATTGGTATTGGTATTGGTATTGGTATTGAACTAGATGGCACAGACCAGGATTATCGAGACGACATGACCCAACAGCACCTCAGCGCCAGCGCGATTGATGATCCACGGGGGGCCGAGGTAACCAACTGGCTGATTGGCCAAGGGCTTCAGGGTCGCCCGCATACCGAACTGCTTGAGGCGTATTGCCAAAAGCTGGTCGCACTTGGCGTTCCGCTGATGCGTGCGCATGTGACGATGAATGCGCTGCATCCCGTCTACGGGGCTGTCGGGTTTGACTGGATGCACAAAGACGGACCGGCGCGACACGAATATGGCCATGCGTCACAAGCGCCCGATGCGTGGCACCAAAGCCCGTTTTTTCACATGCTGTCTACCGGGTCGACCAACTACCGCGAACGACTGTGCGATACGGATGATCCCAGCCGGTTTCCTCTGCTCAACGAGATGAAGGATCTGGGTGCGACCGACTATTTTGCCGCAGCCACCGCTTTTGGTGCGATAGAAGAAGTGCGGCCCGACGCGGTTGAAAAGGGACAGGAAGGCGCATTGATGTCGTGGATGTCGCATGGGCCGGATGGGTTTTCAGACCGGGATATCAAGCTGATCACGGCGGTTCTTCCCGCCCTTTGCCTGACCCTGAAGGCCGGATCGAACCGCCAGATGGCCGAAGATCTTTTGGGGGTGTATCTGGGCCGCGATGCGGGTCAGCGGGTTTTATCCGGAGAGATTCAGCGCGGCTCTTCCAGGTGGATCGACGCCGTCATCTGCTATTTTGATTTGCAAGGGTTCACAAGCATGTCCCAGCAAATCGACGGAGAGGACCTGCTGGCGATGCTGAACGACTATTTCGGGGTGATTGTAGGCCAGATCGAAGGCAACGGCGGCAATGTCCTGAAATTCATGGGCGATGGATTG
>JBFGFW010000155.1:0-6120 GCA_041579395.1 Sulfitobacter sp. | reverse complement strand
TTCGTCATGGGCGGGGCGATCGCGCCAATGGCGGTGGCTTGGGCACTGACCCGCAACCGCACGCCTATCGTCGGCGGCACCTTTCCCGAACGACCCGAGGCCGTGTTTGACCGCAAACTGGTGGTCGGGGCGATCCTGTTCGGCATGGGCTGGGGGCTGGTTGGCCTTTGCCCCGGTCCGGCGTTGGCATCGCTCAGCTTTGGCGGCATCGGCAAGTTGATCTTTCTGGTCTCAATGCTGGCCGGTATGCTGGCCGCGCCCAAGACCCGGCAGATGCTGGACAGAACCGCGGCGGCGGCGTAAGTCGAACCATGGATATGCATCAAATCGCCCCCCGCTTCTTCGCCGCGCCGCAGGTTGATCCCGGCGACATGCCCGCCATCGCCGAGGCGGGCATCACCTTGATCCTGTGCAACCGCCCCGACGCAGAGGTGCCACCCAGCCACCAGCACGAAGCGATCAAGACCGCCGCAGAGGCGGCTGGCATCGGCTTTGCCTATCAGCCGCTGACCCATCAGACGATGTCGCCCGATGTGATCGCCCATAACCGCCACATCAGCGTAGAGCAGGACGAAACGGTTCTGGCTTACTGCGCCTCTGGCACCCGGTCGACCATCGCTTGGGCGCTTGGTCAGGCGGGTGACGTTCCTGCGGACGATCTGATCGCGGCGGCGCGCAACGCTGGATATGACATCAGCCATATGCGCGACCTGCTCAGCGCGCGCTACGCCTGACGCGGCGGCTGCCGCCCTAGCCGATCTTGTATTGGCTGGGCCGCGGCAGGTCTTCTTCGAATCCCGGCAGATCTGATAGGTCTGGCATTTGCGGTTCGGCGGCGGGCACCGCAGTTTCCACGCTTGGCATCGGAGAGAGTTGCGCAAGGGCTGGCAATTCCTGTGCCGCATAGGTCGCTTCGAAATGGGCATCATAAACCCCGCCGTCAGCCAGCGCATCAACATCGGCGGCACGCCGCTGCGGGGTTTCCCGCTTCTTTTCTCGGTGCTTGACCCGCAGCGCCCGCATCCCGTTGATTTGCCCCAGCACACCACTGGCAAGGGCACGCCCTGTGCGGGTTCTGACCTGTGCCATATCAAAGGACACCTGCCCAAGCTCAAGCACATCGCCCACCCGCAGCGCCCCCGCCTGACTGATCGGGAGGGTAATTTGCGCCACCGACACCAGCAGGTCAGACTTCACTGCCATCACCGCATCCGCAAGCGTTTTCGCCGGTGCAGGCGGTGCGTCCTCATCGTCAGGGGCGTCATCTCCGGGGCCATCGACTGCTTGCGGGCGCACCGGCAGACAGAACACCAGTTCCCCCTGCCGCGTACCCTTGGCCATGTCCAAAGTCAGCCGGATCACATGATATGACTGCGCATCCAGTGCCAGCATCAACAGGCGCACATCCTGCGCCTTGGCCCCGAACCGGTATCCGGCCAGCACCGCACGCTCTACTTCGGTTTCGGGCAGGCCTGCGGCGCGTTCCAGCAACCCGTTGATCAGGGGCGCGATCAGCGACGCATCCGTCCCTGTCATCGGGCGCTGCGCACCATCACTTGCAGGGCGTACCGTGCCCATCGTCTGCTGCTGGATCAATCCACCGACCAAGACCGGGTCAACCATCACCGCGCCGCGCGCGCCTTCCTGACCGTCCAATAGAATGAGCAGATGGTCATCTTTGAACACCGCCGTGCAGGCGTCGTTCTGAACGATGTCTTGCGTGGCCCCCAACGTGGCAAGCGGCAATAAAAACAGATCATTCCCGACCTTTGACAGGGTCAGCCGCAGCGCCTTGAGCACGGAAACAGTGCGCGACTGATGCAATGCCCGTCCCGCCTGCGCCTTGCGCCGCATCGCTGTCTGTTGCTGCTCCGCTACCATCTGATCCGATCGGCACTAGTCCCCGTTGCATCGGTTTTAAGGGCGCAATGGTTACCATGACCTTTATGCAGACGCAGCAACTGCCTTTGTCTGGCGCAAATCTGTGTCACGGACCAAGGGCAGCGTGACGCGAAACCCAGTACCGGCGGCATCCGGCAAATAAGTGATATCACCTTGAAGGCGTGTGATAATCTCGCGGCAGATGGCAAGGCCAAGTCCCGCGCCTTCGCCCGCCTGCCCTGCCACGCGGCTGAACTTTTCAAAGATCAGCTCGCGCGACTGCGGTTCGATCCCTGCCCCGTTATCGATGAAATCAATCGTGACCCCGCTGCCGGACTGCCCGACCTTGATGGCCAGCCGGGGCTGATCTGCAACGCAATATTTCTGCGCATTGGTAATCAGATTGATGAACACCTGCACCAAGCGGTCCAGATCGGTGTGCAGCGGTATGTCCTCGCCCGCAGTGTCGCGGTCAATGGCAATGTCGCGGGTGGTGGCGGCGCGCGCGGTGGTGACGGAGCGGTCCAGCAGCGCGCGCAAGGACCCGCTTTGCTGGTTCAGCGTGACCTCGCCGTTTTCCAGCACCGACAGGTCCAGCAGATCGTCCAGCAGCCGCGTCAGGCGGATCGTCTCGGAATGGATGATGTCGGCATAGCGGGTCTTTTCTTCGGTGGTCAACGCCTCGGCGTCGCGCAATATCTCGGAGAATGATCGTATCGAGGTCATCGGCGTGCGCAACTCGTGGCTGATCTGGCTCAGAAAGCTGTCTTTCTGACGCGACAACTGCATCAGTTGCGCATTGGCACGGCGCAGCTTGGCGGCGGTTTCGGTCAGTTCCTGTGATTTCACCTCAAGCTGGCTGGAATATTCCAGCATCTGCGCGGATTCGTCGGCCACCGCCAACAAATCCTGCACCGAAACAGAAGCACCGCCCACCAGTTGCGACACCATTGCATGCGCCGTGGCTGCGCCGACCGAGGCTGCCAACTCGCGTTCCAGCGCCTGCACGAATTGCGGGTCCGGTTCGGGCAATCTGGCCGTCCGCCCCTGGACCTGCGCATGGGTCTGAAAGAACGCCTGCGCCTCGGCGGATCCCAGAATACGCTGGGCCATGATCATCAGGTCTTCGCTGGCGGCCACCGATGCCGACCAGCCACGCGATGGCCCCGAGTGATCAAAGACATTGACGAACTGCGCGCCCTGCAGACGCTCGATCGGGGCGGGGAAGCTGAACAGCGATGCCAGCATGAACGCCAGCGTGTTGGCAGAAAGGCTCAGGATGACGGCATGCACCGTCGGGTCCAGCCCGTCCAGGCCGAACATCGCTTCGGGGCGCAGCCAGCTTTGATCGAAAAGACCCTGTTCAAAAACCCCTGCCGACAGCGCCGCACCGGGGCCAAAGCTGGGCAGCAGCATCGTGTAGACCCACAAGGCGAACCCGACGCCAAGCCCCCACACCGCCCCGGTCCGCGTTGCACCGCGCCAAAAGATCCCACCTAGCAGAACCGGCAGGAACTGCGCGACACCGCCAAACGAAATCGTCCCGATCGCCGCCAGCGCGCCGCTGCCGCCCGACGCGCGGTAATAGAAATAACCAAGCGAGATGATCAGCAGGATCGACAGCCGCCGCGATAGGATCACCACATGTCTTACGTCGCCCGATTGCTGCACCGAGGTCTGCCCGAAGGCCAGCCAGATCGGCATCACGATGTGATTGCTGACCATCGTCGACAGGGCCAGCGTGGCGACGATGACCATCGACGTGGCCGAAGAAAACCCACCCAGGAACGCAAACATCGCCAGATTGTTCTGCCCCTGGCTTAGCGGCAGGCTGAGAACGAACAGATCGGGGTTCGACCCGGCGGGCAGCAAGTCCAGACCGACGACCGCAATCGGCACCACGAACAGGCTCATCAGCATTAGATACAGCGGAAAGGCCCAACTGGCGATCTGCAGGTGCCGTTCGTCGTCATTTTCGACGACCATGACCTGAAACATCCGCGGCAGGCACACAAAGGCTGCAGCAGCCAGAACGGTCAAGGCGGCCCACCGGCCCCCGTCAACTTGCCATGTGCCAATGGCCGACCGATCGATCTGGGCCAGCGCCTGCTCGATCCCACCGGCAAGGCCCCAGACCACAAAGATGCCGACCGCCAGCAGCGCCAGCAGCTTGACCACCGCTTCGACGGCAATGGCGATGACCACGCCGTGGTGGCGTTCATTCACGTTCAGGTTGCGCGTGCCGAACAACACCGTGAACAGCGCCAGCCCCACAGCCACCCAGAACGCGGCCTGCGCGCTGTTGATCTGATCGCCCTGCCCCATGGCCGCGCCCGGCGGTGTGGCAAAGATTGACAGAGATAAGGTAACCGACTGCAATTGCAGCGCAATATACGGGGTGACGCCGATCACGGCCATGATCGTGACCATGATCGCCAGCAGGTTTGATTTGCCATAGCGCGATGAAATCAGATCAGCGACCGACGTGACGCGGTGCGACCTTCCGATGCGGACCAGCCGCCGCAGAATCCACCACCAGCCGATCATCACCAGGCTGGGACCAAGGTAGATGGTGACATATTCCAGCCCCGACCGTGCGGCATAGCCAACCGCGCCATAGAACGTCCAGGCGGTGCAATAAATCGACAGCGACAAGGTATAGACCAGTGGCGAGCGGAGCAGCCAGTCGCCACGCCCCCGCAGCGCCGCGCGCTCGGCGGCAAAAGCCACGGCAAACAGTCCGACCACATACAGCAGGCACACCCCGATCAGCTGGTTCAGCGACACCATCAGGGTTGGTTTTCCGGGTCAATCTGGGAAGATGTGCGCCGCCAAAGCAGGAACCCCAGCACAATCGCCGCCAGCCATATGCCAAAGATATATTGCACGGCGTGTGACACCGGCACACCGTCACTGTCGAGCGTTTCCGGCACCGGCCACAGCAGCGGCACCATCCAGAACGCCAGCACCAGCAACGGCATCACGCGCACGGCATCCATCATCCGGCGAAACCGGTAGCTGCGCCGTTCCAGAAACAGCGGTGATCCGGGGCGTTTTGTCATGCGATTGCGGGGCCTGTGGCCGTCAGTTCACGCACGGCCGACAGCATTTCTTCGTTGGAAAACGGCTTGGTCATAAAGCGGCTGACCCCGGCATGTTCTGCGATCTCGCGGTCGCGCGCCTGTCCACGCGCGGTCAGCATCAGGATCGGCAGATCGGCCATTTTCGGGTCGGCGCGCAACTCCCTGAGAATTTCAAATCCGCTCTTGCCCGGTAGCATCACGTCCAGCATGACCAGATCGGGCCGCGCTTTTTGGATCACCTCGACCGCTGCGGTTCCATTGGCCAGAATTTCCACGCGCCAGCCTTCGCGGCCCAGCAGAAAACGTATCGCCTCGGCGATGTTGGTCTCGTCTTCAACGAGTACCACATGCTTGCCCATGGGCATCTCCCTCCCTGGTGGCCCCGGTCGCCTTATCTGGCGATCTCGTAGGGCCGAAGGACAGGATGCACCGAATTGTGGGCTCTGTCAAAACGCTGTTTGGGCCGCATCAGACCCCGTCGTTCAGGATCGACGGCTCGCGCCGCGCCGCACATGCGGCGTGCGGACATACCCGGCAGGTCGCCCCCACCCCCAGCTTTGACTTGGCGCTGTCAGGTGCGGGCAGGATCAACATCACCGCCTGTACCAGCGGCGGCATGTTATAGCCCTGCGCCGTTTGCGCCTCGCAGGTGGCGATACAGTCAAATTCGAAAGGCCCGCGGCCCAGTTGTTCCAGCCGATCCCGCACCACGACGCCGGGATGACCCAGCACCGAAAACAGCGGCCACAGTGGGCAGCACGCGCCAAATCGCGGCACCACGAAACCCTGGATGGATTTGCGGAAAATCACGGTACCCGAGCGGTCGCAGACCAGCAGCCCGGCCCCCAGTTCAGGCAGGGTCGCCATCCGGCGCAGCACCCGCCCAACCGGCTGGTTCAGCCGCGCACCGATGGCCACGGGATCGGGCCCCAGATCCGCCAATGCCGCAGACAGGGTCGCAGAGGGCAGCGCGTCGGCATCGACGGCCACCTGTTGCAAGACATCGCGCGCGATATGGCGTGCCGCGCCGCTTTTCAGTTCCGGGGCCGACTGGGTCAGCGTCTCGATCGAAGCGGCGTCATGGCCCGCGACCTCCAGCGTGGCAAAGCGAAAGCGGTGCGCGGCCAGAAATGCCTCGACCTCTTCCTGGGGGGAG
>JBFGFW010000154.1:0-6126 GCA_041579395.1 Sulfitobacter sp. | reverse complement strand
GGATGTAACCCATAAAGCGCTGGTCACGAAGGCCCGCAACGACGCTTTTCGCGCTTTGGGTACGCCGGTGGGCATCGCGGTGGCGCAGATGACCGACTTTTTCGAACGGTTCGACAAGGAAAAATACGGCTCGGACGGGGCACCGCTGCATGACCCCTGCGTGATTGCCTATCTGGTACAGCCCGCTTTGTTCGCGGGCCGCCACATCAATGTCGAGATTGAAACCACGTCAGAGTTGACGATGGGCATGACCGTCGCGGATTGGTGGGGCGTCACCGACCGAGCGCCCAATGCGACCTTCATGAAAGACATCGACGCCGACGGTTTTTTTGCCCTGCTGACCGAAAGGTTGGCCCGGTTGTGAGCGCCGCCTTCACCCTTGCCAAGCCCGAACATCTGGACCGGCTTGTCGCTCTTGTTGCGGCGTTTCACGACGAGGCCGGGATTACCTTGTCAGACGAGGCGCGGCAAAAGGGGGTGTCGCCCCTGCTTGACGGCATCCCTCACGGAGCAGCCTATTTGATCGGCCCGGCCCGCGCGCCCATCGGCTATGTCATCATCACCTTTGGTTGGTCGGTTGAATATGGCGGATTAGACGCCTTTATCGACGAGATTTACGTGCGCCCCGGTGTGCGCCGTCGCGGCATCGCCAGCGAAGCATTGCTGGCCCTGCCTTCGGCGCTGTCGGGCGGTGGTGTCAAGGCGATCCATCTTGAGGTTGGGCGCGATAATGCGGCGGCGCAAAAGCTTTATGCCCGCGCCGGATTTCGCCCGCGCGACCAGTTCATGCTGATGTCGCGCAAGCTTTAGGCGCTGTTCTGAACCAGCATCGCCGATGGTGCGGCGCGGACCTCTACCGCCAGATCGAAAATTAGCGGATCACATTCGCTGATGAAAACTGGCGATCCGGGCTGCGCATCGCTATATCAGGGCCATGACATTTACAGCACCCTTCGATAACAGCTATGCGGCGTTGCCGCAGGGCTTTTATACCCGCATCAACCCCACGCCCGTGGCGGCACCCCGTCTGTTGGCCTTCAACGCCGAATTGGCCGCTTGGCTGGGGCTGCGGCACAGTGACGACGAGGATCTTGCCTTTGTGTTTGGGGGCAACGAATTGCCCGAAGGCGCTGCCCCGTTGGCGCAGCTATACGCAGGCCATCAATTTGGCAGCTACAATCCGCAATTGGGCGATGGCCGCGCGATCCTGCTGGGCGAGGTGATTGCCAAGGACGGTACGCGCCATGACATCCAGTTGAAAGGCTCCGGCCCTACGCCTTATAGCCGCATGGGTGACGGGCGTGCGTGGCTGGGCCCGGTACTGCGCGAATACGTCGTCTCCGAGGCGATGCACGCGCTTGGCATCCCGACCACCCGCGCGTTGGCGGCTGTGGCCACCGGCGAGGATATCTACCGCGACACGGCCCTGCCCGGCGCGGTGCTGACCCGCGTCGCCTCAAGCCATTTGCGGGTTGGCACGTTCCAGGTGTTCGCGCACCGCGGTGAGACCGAGAACCTGAAAACGCTGACCCAATACGCCATCGACCGCCACTATCCCGGTGCGGATGGCCCGATGGGACTGCTGCGCGCCGTCTGTGCGCGGCAGGCCGATCTGGTGGCGGCGTGGATGTCTGTAGGCTTTATTCATGGGGTGATGAACACCGATAATTGTGCGATTTCAGGCGAAACGATTGACTATGGACCCTGCGCCTTCATGGATGATTTTCACCCCAACCGCGTGTTCAGCTCGATCGACCGGCAAGGGCGCTATGCGTTCTCGAACCAGCCCCAGATCGTGGTCTGGAACATGGCGCAACTGGCGACGGCGCTGATCCAGCTGATGCCCGACAGGGACGCAGCCATCGAAGAAGCAACACAGATCGTGCACGCCATGCCGGGCCAGATCGACGCCGCATGGGTGCAGCGGTTCGGGCGGAAAATCGGCCTTGCGGTTGCGGTTTCGGAAGATGCTGCACTGATCGAAGATTTGCTGGCGCTGATGCAAAAGGACGGTGCCGATTTCACCAACACCTTCCGGGCGTTGGCTGATGGCGGCGCGCGCGATCAATTCACCGACCGCGCCGCGTTTGACGCGTGGCAGGCCCGCTGGCAAGCCCGCGTCGTAGCCGAGGACGATCCCGCATCTGTGATGCAGGCGGCAAACCCGGCGATTATCCCACGCAATCACCGGATTGAGCAGATGATCGAAGCCGCGGTTGCTGGCGACATGGCCCCATTCGAGCGGCTGATGAAAGCGCTTGCCACACCTTATGTTGCGACGGACCCCGCACTGCACCGACCGCCCACAGCACAAGAAGTCGTCCCGGCGACATTCTGCGGCACCTAATCCTTTAGGCTGGCACGCGCGGCTTTCGGTTGATCAGGTAGATGCCGGCGGCGACCAGCACCAATGCGGCCCAGACCGACAGCGCCACATCCTCGGACAGCAAAAGCCAGCCCAGGATTACTGAAAATACCGGCGACAGGAAGCTGAAAGACGCAACCGAAGACGCTGGATACACCGACATCAACCAGAACCACGCCAGAAAGCCAAAGCTGGCCACCGCCAGAATTTGAAAGGTCAGTCCCGCCAGATGGATCATCTGCAGTTCCCGTATCATCGGGCCGAACAGCGGCGCGATCAGCACCAGTACGGGGGCTGAAATTGCCACCTGACACATCAACTGCTGCGCGGGGGGCACCTTGGCCAGCGGTGTGATGCGCACCACGAGCGCGATGCCAGCCCAGCAAAATGCCGATGTCAGTGCCAACAGATCGCCCGTCCAACTGACGCTGCCGCCGCTGCGGTCGCTGAGTGCTACAGCCACCCCCGCCATCGCCATCACCAGCCCCGCACTGCGCAGTCTGGTTAACTTTTCATCTGGCAGCAAGAAGTTCGCGGCAATCGTCAGCCACACCGGCATGGAATAAAAGATGACCGACGCACGGCTGACGGTCGTATGGTCCAGCGCAATGAAAAGGCAGGTGAATTCAAAGGTGAACAGCAGACCTGACACCACGGCGGCCCCCCAGGCCGCCCGCGGAAACGCAAAGCTGAGGCCGCGCAGCTTCATCCAGATCACCAGCACCACAATCGCGCCAAGCGAACGGAGCCCGGCGGAAAACACCGGGTTGAACCCGCCGTTCGTGACTTTGATCACCACCTGATTAAAAGCCAGATTAAGCGCGAACGCGATCAACGCGATGGCCCCGAAAGTGTCGATATGTGATTTGCGTTCCATCCCGACAGAAGCCTGCCTTGGTCGCCGCTTGTCAAACAGTTTGGCGGTGCTTCGCGCGCGCAGCGTTGTGCCGGTTGTGTCGTGCCCGGATTTGCAACACTATTCACGCGACAGTTTCAATGGGGGATGTTCAAGATGAGTTTGATGAAAACGCTGGCCAGGGTAGCCATTGGCGTAGCCGTGGCCAAAGGGGCCAGTGCCGTGATGAAAAAAGGCACCGGCGGTGCGGGCGGCGGCGGTCTTGGGGGACTGTTGGGAGGTCTGACCGGCGGCACCAGTAACCGGGGCCGATCGGGTGGCAGCCTGCAAGACATGCTGGGCGGTGTGTTGGGCGGCGGTGCAGGGGCCGGCAGTGGCGGTTTGGGCGGCCTGCTGAACCAACTGGGCGGCGGCAAAACGGGATCAGCCGGGGGAAGCTTGGGCGGTTTGCTGGGCGGTCTTGCCGGTGCGGCCGGTGCGGGCGGTCTGCTGGGGGGGCTGGCGCAGAAGACAAACGCCAGACCAGACCGCCCCGAGGCTGACTTTGGCGCGGTGCTGAATTCGCAGTTTGACGGGAACCCGACACCCGCCATCACACCATCACGCGATCAGGAAGCCATGGCCGCGCTGATGATTGCCGCAATGATCCAGGCCGCCAAATCCGACGGCACCTTCGATGAGGGCGAACGCGACAAGTTGCTGAAACATCTGGGCGACGTTGACAAAGAAGAAGCGGCATTCGTGCGCGCCCAGATGGATGCGCCGGTGGATGTCGAAGGTCTGGTCGCACAAACCCCCGACGGCATGGGGCCACAGATCTATGGCGTATCTGTGCTGGCTATCGATCTGGATACCCAAGACGAGGCGGAATACCTGCACAAATTGGCGACAGCATATGGCATGACCCCTGCGGCGGTCAATGACATCCACAAGAACCTGGGCGTGCCGTCGCTTTATACCTGAGCGTCCGGCGGGCCTGACGGGCAAGGCCTGAGCTGGAAATCGGCTCAGGCTTTGGCTTTTTTGCGCTGCTTTTCCTTGGCGATGACATGCTCGGCCAAATCTCGGGCGATGGCAAACGCGCCCTTGATCTTGTCGGAGTCGTTCTTCCAGTCGCGCCGTACGACGATCTTGTTGTCTTTGACCTTGGCCAACCCGCGCTGATCCTGAATAAAGGTGACCAACCCCTCGGGAGAGATGAATTTGTCGTTATGAAACTGGATGGTCGCGCCCTTGGGCCCGCCGTCCAGCTTGGCGATGCCCGCACGCTTGCACATTGCCTTGATCCGAACGACCAGCAGCAGCGTGTTGACCTCGCGCGGCAATTTGCCAAAGCGGTCGATCAGTTCGGCGGCAAACCCTTCCAATTCTACCTTGGTGGTCAGCCCCGACAAGCGGCGGTAAAGGCCAAGGCGCACATCGAGATCGGGCACAAATGTTTCGGGGATCAGCACAGGCACACCCAGATTGATCTGCGGTGCCCACTGGCCATCATCGTCGATGACCCCTTCCATTTCGCCGGCGCGGATCTTGGCAATCGCGTCTTCCAGCATGGATTGGTACAACTCAAACCCGACATCGCGCATCTGGCCGGACTGTTCCTCGCCCAGCAGGTTGCCCGCCCCGCGAATATCAAGGTCCTGGCTGGCCAGCGTGAACCCGGCCCCCAAGGTGTCCAGACTGCCCAACACGCGCAGCCGCTTTTCCGCAGTGGGGGTCAGCTTGGCGCGGGGTTGTGTGGTCAGATAGGCATAGGCGCGGGTCTTGGACCTCCCCACCCTGCCCCGGATCTGGTAAAGCTGCGCCAGACCGAACATATCTGCGCGGTGTACGACCATGGTGTTCGCCGTCGGGATATCGAGACCCGATTCAACGATTGTCGTGGCCAGCAGCACGTCATATTTGCCATCGTAAAAAGCGTTCATCCGGTCGTCCAGCTCGCCCGCTGCCATTTGGCCATGCGCGACCAGATAGGACAGCTCTGGCAGCTGGTCTTTCAAGAACGCTTCGATTTCGGGCAGATCCGAAATGCGCGGCACCACATAGAACGACTGCCCGCCGCGATAATGCTCGCGCAGCAGCGCCTCGCGGATGGTGACGCTGTCGAATTCCGACACATAGGTGCGGATCGCCAGACGGTCCACCGGCGGCGTGCCGATGACCGACAGATCACGCACCCCGGTCAGGCTAAGTTGCAAGGTGCGCGGGATCGGTGTGGCGGTCAGGGTCAGCACGTGGATGTCGGTGCGCATCGCCTTCAGGCGTTCTTTGTGGCCGACGCCGAAATGCTGCTCCTCGTCGATGACCAGCAGGCCCAAATTGTTGAATTTGACGCTTTTCGCCAGCAGCGCGTGAGTCCCGATGACCACATCCACAGTGCCGCGCGCCATCCCCTCGCGGGTGGCGTTGGCGTCCTTGGCCGACACGAAACGCGACAGTTGGCGCACCTCAAGCGGGAAGCCGCGAAACCGTTCTGCAAAGCTTTTGTAGTGCTGCCGGGCCAGCAGCGTCGTCGGCGCGATCACCGCCACCTGCAACCCGGACATTGCTGCAACAAAGGCGGCGCGCATCGCAACCTCGGTTTTGCCAAAGCCGACGTCGCCGCAAATCAGCCTGTCCATCGGGTTGCCCGACGTCAGATCATCGAGCACATCGTTGATCGCGGTCATCTGGTCGTCGGTTTCGGTATAGGGGAAGCGCGCCGAAAATGCGTCCCACATACCGGGCGGCGGGTCCATGACCGGTGCACGGCGCAAGGCGCGTTCTGCCGCGATGCGGATCAGCTTGTCCGCCATTTCGCGGATGCGTTCCTTGAGTCTCGCTTTTTTCGACTGCCACGCGCCGCCGCCCAGCTTGTCCAGCAGCCCTTCCTCATGCCCGTAACGCGACAGAAGTTCGATGTTTT
>JBFGFW010000153.1:0-6138 GCA_041579395.1 Sulfitobacter sp. | reverse complement strand
CGGTTGGGATCTGCATTGTCACGATCCGTGGCGCGTGGATGGAAAATTCACCCGCGCCGGACAGGGCTTTGTTCATTTCGCCCAGGATATGAACGCGGCCAGCTTTGGCTTGGGCCAGGGCCTTTTCCATGATTTCGGGCGTGATGCCGGCGATCTTGATGTCCATCTGCAGCGACGTGATGCCAGCTTCGGTACCTGCAACCTTAAAGTCCATGTCGCCAAGGTGGTCTTCGTCACCCAAGATGTCGGACAGGATCGCATAAGAACCGTCGTCTTCCAGGATCAGACCCATTGCCACACCAGCGACGGGTGCTTTCAGTGGAACGCCCGCGTCCATCATGGACAGGGAGCCGCCGCAGACCGACGCCATCGAGGACGAGCCGTTCGATTCAGTGATCTCGGACACAACGCGGATGGTGTAAGGGAAGTCTGTCGCGGCAGGCAGAACTGCCTGCAACGCACGCCAAGCCAACTTGCCATGACCGATTTCGCGACGGCCAGGGCCGGATACGCGACCAACTTCACCGACCGAGTAGGGAGGGAAGTTATAGTGCAGCAGGAAGTTGGACTTGAAGTTGCCGTGCAGCGCATCGATGAACTGCTCGTCGTCTCCGGTGCCCAGCGTGGTCACAACCAGACCCTGGGTTTCGCCGCGTGTGAACAACGCAGAACCATGGGTACGTGGCAGGATGCCGGTTTCAGCAACGATATCGCGAATCTCGTCGGTCTTGCGACCGTCGATGCGGGTCCCGGTTTTAACGACGTCACCGCGCAGGATGGACGCTTCAAGCTTTTTCAGCGCGGAACCAAGGTTCGCGTCGTCTTTCTGCTCGCCTGTCAGCGCCGCCTTGATGGTGTCGCGGGCAGCGGAAACAGCGGCGGTACGCTCTTGCTTGTCGGCAATGGCGAAGGCGGCGCGCATCTCATTTTCGCCAGCGGCCTTAACGGCAGCGGACAGATCCGAATAATCAACCGGCTGGAAGTCAAACGGCTCTTTCGCGGTGTCCTCGGCCAGATCAATGATCAGGTCGATAACCGGCTGGATCTGCTCGTGGGCAAATTTCACCGCACCCAGCATCTCCTCTTCCGACAGCTCGTACGCTTCGGATTCAACCATCATTACGGCGTCTTTGGTGCCGGCAACTACTAGATCAAGACGTTGTTCAGGGTTCAGGCGCAGGTCCTGCATGTCGTCGACAGTGGGATTCAGAATGTATTCGCCCCCCTCAAAACCAACGCGGCACGCGGCAATCGGGCCACGGAACGGCGCGCCGGAAATGGTCAGCGCAGCGGATGCCGCGATCATCGCGACCATGTCTGGGTCATTCACCAGATCGTGGGACAGAACGGTACACATCACCAGAACTTCGTTTTTGAAGCCGGGGACGAACAGCGGACGGATCGGACGGTCGATCAGACGCGCGGTCAGTGTTTCTTTCTCGGTGGGGCGGGCCTCACGCTTGAAGAAGCCACCCGGTACTTTACCGGCGGCATAGTATTTCTCTTGGTAATGCACTGTCAGTGGGAAAAAGTCCTGACCGGGCTTTTGCTGGCGTGCGAAAGTGACGTTCGCCATGACAGTGGTTTCACCCAATGTCGCGATGACCGTACCGTCTGCCTGACGGGCCACTTTACCTGTTTCCAGTGTCAGCGTTTCTTCGCCCCACTGCATGGATTTTGTCGTTACATTAAACATCTACGTTTCCTGTTTCGGCCCGGGTTGGGCCATTTGCGTAGGGGGCATATTCCCCCTGACTCCGGTATCTTCTTTGTCGGGCGCTGGAGTCCGGGCGCCGGCTTTCAGATTGTGCGGCCATACAGCAGTTTGCGCGCAATGGGAAGCGAAGCGTTGCGGTACCGGGATATGCCGTCATGTCGCGCAAGAAACAATTCCTGCCGCATCATTCCGCAGCATCGGCAAAGGGCAGGCGGATCGTGGTTGCTCAAAGAGCACGAAGTGGTCGGTGTTGGATCAGCGCCGCTGATTTCCGGTCATTTTTCGGCACGATACTTCGTTTCTCTGCATTCTGCCTGCAGACATCCAACAGCTTGGGGGAAAAAGAACGGCATCGCCTGCCTCCTGGCTTGGGTGCCTAGAACCGTCACGTGGAATTCTTGCGCAAAGAGTTTGAAAGCTTGTACGGCTTGTGTCCGAGACGCTGACCCATGACATCAGGGCTGACAAAGAGACAATCCATGTAGCGTCATACATCCAGGCATTTGCCTGTCGCCGTGTCAGGTATATCCTTGGACGTCGACGAAACGATTGCGCCATCCATCGATGTCAGGGCTGCTACCCGCCCATGCTGCGCGTTGCTCGTCAGAATAAACATCCGCTTTTCCAATGTGAACCGCGTTGCAGAAAACGTCTACGGCTGCGGTACCGTGATATGGCGTCGATAGCCGAATCTTGACTGGCAGTCGGATCACCTTTCGCTTTGGATCTGCGCATCAAATGGTCCGCTATAGATCCACACAACTGCACCAAGGCTCGTTGTCTCACACGAAGGCTCAAAGAAAAAACCGCCCCCTGTCTCCAAGGCGCGGTTCAATTCATCGTAGGGATGCAGCGCCAGGTTAGCGGCGCAGGCCCAAACGTTTGATCAGGTCCTGATAACGGGCGTCATCTTTGCCTTTAACATAGTCCAGAAGCTTCCGGCGCGTCGCGACCATCTTCAACAGACCACGGCGGCCGTGGTTGTCTTTTTTGTGGGTTTTGAAGTGCTCGGTCAGTGTCGCGATGCGCGATGACAGAATGGCAACCTGAACTTCGGGCGAACCTGTGTCGCCTTCTTTGGTTGCGAATTCTTTTACCACACGTGTTTTTTCTTCCAGCGTAATCGACATCGGGGTCTCCTTTTCAAGGTTAAGGTGATGGCGCAGGCCGGGATGTCGTCCAGCACAGGCCCATGGAGCATCGCGCCCGACAAGAATCGAGCGGCGATGGGGGCGTATAGGAAAGTTCGGCACGCTTGGCAAAGGATAATTGCGCGGCAGCATCGTGTATCTGTGGCATCGGATTATTTGACCATCGCAAGGAATGGCCGCGCTCTAGATACCAGCCAATCCCGTTGCAATCGCAGCACTTAGCGGGATCAACGCGATATCGGCGAGCGTCAGAGTGTGACCGCCCCCAACCATCGCCACGACCTTCCCGTTCATGCTGACAAGGCTGGTGTCCGGATCTTCAGGATCGTGCTCAACGGAGATTTCGGGTTCATAGCTGCCATCCTGGCTGTCGTCCCAGACCAAAAGCAGCCTATCATCTTGCGCTTGGTAGTCCTGAATTTGCGCCGCATGGCCTTGGGTGATCCAGTCACCAAGGATGATGTTGTCGTCCCCTTCGCCCCCCGTAACGATATCATCTGATCCGGCAATGATGGTGTCGTCCCCACCGCCGCCATTCAGGAAATCCGCTGTATCGCCGTCGTCGATTCCGGCGATATCGGGGTTATCCTCAACTCCGTTGATCAGATCGTTGCCCCAGCCGCCGAACAAGGTATCTGCACCGAGACCTCCGGTCAGCACATCGTTGCCCAACCCGCCCAACAACGCGTCATTTCCATCATCGCCGTATAATTCGTCGTCACACGCAGAGCCGTTCAGCACATCCTCGCCATCACCGCCGCGGATAATATCGTTGTCATTATGCCCCGTCAGACTGTCGTTTTCCGCCCCACCATTCAGGCCGTCACCACCATCGTTGCCGTGCAAATCGTCGTTCCCGGCCCCGCCGTTCAACGTATCGTTGCCGTCATCGCCACGGGCATAATCATCGCCGTCGTTGCCATTGATCAGGTCGTCGCCGCCAAAGCCACCGATCTGATCGTCACCTACCCCCCCGTCCAGCGTGTCGTTACCGTCAGTGCCTGAGATGATTTCCCCATCAATCCGTGGCACGTCATCCAAGGGCATTTCGTCCTCTTCACCGCCAAGATTGATGTCGACGAAAGCCACTGCTCCGACTGCCATCAACCCCATCAAACCCGCCAAAAACAACATTGCAGAATTCCAACACTACCGATCCGCAAAAAGCGTACCGCCCCACCGGGATATGGCCACAGCCGGGCACTCAGGTCAAAAGTATTAGAAGAACAAGGTTAATCTCGCCCTAAGTACGCCAACGGATAGGCTGTTGCGCATAGGCGATGTACAGCGGGTGTTTCGGATGGCCCGCCTTGGACAGCCCAAGATGAAACAGCGGCGCACCGACGCAACTTAGCAGATGCTCGACATCGCGCCCCCGGTTCAAATGCGCCCCATGCGTGCCCCAAGCCGCAATGATATCGTCGGCCCAGGCAGCGCCCTTGCGCAGAATCTCATCGTTATTCAGCCCCACGGGGTCAGCCGCCCTGCGCATCAGCTTGGGATCGGTCTCGCGCCAGGCAAAAATGTTGGCCACCTGAAACGCCCCGTACCCAAGGACGCGCGCGCGCCTTTCGCACCGTTCGACCGTGGGATCATTGTCGATTTCAGTGGCCCTCGACGGGTTGAGCATGACGAAAAGAAGCTTGCGCGACGACGGCTCCCAGACCCGCGTCAGGCTATAGCGATAGCGCTCGCAATCTGAATAAACTGCCGTGGACGACGCGTCTCCCTTGGTGTGACGGCGGGTGATCATCGTTAACTAGGATGGCTGGTTGAACACGCGTGACGGATGCAGTTCGCCGGCCTTGTAACGCCCCACGGCCACGGCCTTCCCCTCGAATGAGGCCCAGACCTCGTCGCCATACTCAATTCCGTACGCCATGACCATGCCGGGGTTGCCATTGCGCAACCGCGCCGCGCCCTCCGCCGTGGCCTTGACCTCGGGTAGATCCTGAAGACCATGCTCCAGCGGCAACAAATGCGCATCCAGCGCGTCAGTGCGGGCCATGGCGTCTATCTGGTCCATCGTCAAACCGTCGCTTGCGTCAAAAGGGCCAGACCAGACGCGGCGCAGGCCACGCACGTGCCCCAGACAGCCCAAGGCATTTCCCAGATCGCGGGCGATGGAACGCACATAGCCGCCCTTGCCACAAACCATTTCAAGGGTGACATGATCCGCATCCGGCCGATCCGTCAACAAAAGGCTATCCACCCATAACGGGCGGGCGGTCAGTTCCATCGCTTCGCCCTCGCGCGCCAGCTTATACGCGCGCTGCCCATCGACTTTTACGGCGGAAAATTGCGGCGGCACCTGTTCTATGTCGCCAACGAACCCCGCCAATGCGTCCTTGATCGCCGCATCGTCGGGCCGTAGATCAGATGTTTGCAGCACTTCTCCTTCGGCGTCGTCGGTGTTGGTCGAAATCCCCAGACGCACCGTGAATTCATAGGCTTTGAGTGCATCAGTGATATAGGGCACCGTCTTGGTCGCTTCGCCAAGGGCGATGGCCAACACGCCCGTGGCATCCGGATCCAAAGTACCTGCATGACCGGCCTTGTTGGCATTCAACGCCCAGCGCACCTTGTTGACGACCGTGGTCGAGGTGGGCCCTGCAGGTTTATCCACCACAAGCCAACCCGAAATGTCACGTCCCTTGCGTCTGCGCGCCATGATCTTTGCCTTTACCTCAATTTGCCCGCGTCTAACAAACACCAGGCATCCTTGCCCAGCCCGACTTGTTCCAAATGGAAATAAATCCTCGCCGAAGGCCTAAAATCTCTTTTGCGGATCGTTCAGTTGCCGGAAACCACCCCGATGATCGGTCCCAGCGGGCTAAATCCCAGATCATTGCGGTTCAGGTCAGGTGCACGCAACCGCGACACATTGCCATCGAAGTAAAGCGCGTTTGGCACCTTCAGATGATCACGGAAGAACACGCCGAAATCGTGAAAATTAACGACCCCATTCGAAATCACAAAAACCGCGCGCTTGCCGTCTGCGCTGGTTCCCACACCGTTGCGCACATAGCGCGAGCTGCCGTCTTTCAGAAACCGGGGATGCAGCTTGCCATCGACCACCAGCATCGGCCCGGACTGTGTCGCACTATGACACACGGGCGCTTCACGCAAAAAGCGTTTCGTCTCAAAGACATCCGCGCGGCCCTTTCGCAGGCACAGGATCCCGTTCGGCAACAGGCCAAAGTTACCGGGCCCGTCGCTGCTGATCACCCTTTGAAGTTCAGTGCCATTCTCAAGGTAATAGCCAACTGG
>JBFGFW010000152.1:0-6233 GCA_041579395.1 Sulfitobacter sp. | reverse complement strand
CTGCTTTTGCGCCAGCGCCTCTTCTGACAGTCTTTCGCTGGCCTGCTGGCCGCCCGCTGCTTCAATTGCCGCCTGCTCGGTGATCGCCCGGTCCCAGGCCGGTTGCCCGTGCAGTTCGATCATCGCCGCCTTGCATTCGTCACCTACATTGGTGCGCAGGCTGGCCCCGGCACTGATGTCGCTAAAGCTGGAAACGACGGTCGACTGGCCCCCGACGATGTTCAGATTGCCCAGAAAGATCGTGCCGACCACCAGCAAAAGCGGCACGCCCAGAAACCACGTAAGGCCCTCTCCGCGGGTGATCGGCTCGGAGTTTGTGGCCCCCATCGGGACAGCAGGTGCCTTTTCGGGGTTCAGCAGGGCATAGCCAAAGGCATAAAGCGCATACAGCAACGCCAGCATGATCCCCGGCAGCAACGCCGCCTGAAATAATGTACCCACGGACACCACGGCCGGTTCCCCCAGATAGGTCAGCGCGTCGGTACAGCCCAACGAAGAAGCCCGCGCTTCCTGGGCGGCAGAATACAGATCACCTGCCAGGGTACCCAGCAGAACAATCACGATGGAGGGCGGAATGATCTGCCCCAGCGTGCCGGATGCCGCGATGACGCCCGTGGCGATTTCAGGTGAATAGTTGTGCCGCAGCATCGTGGGCAGCGCCAGCAGGCCCATGGTAACGACAGTGGCCCCCACGATCCCGGTCGACGCCGCCAGAAACGCACCCACCACGACGATGGACACGGCCAGACCGCCGGGCAGCGGGCCAAACACCCGCGCCATGGTGGTCAGCAGGTCGTTTGCGATCTTCGAACGCTCCAGCGTGATGCCCATCAAAACAAACATCAAAACCGCCAGCAGTGTCTCGATCGACTGCCCTGCCAGCACCCGTTCGTTCATCCGGTTGACGATAAAGCTGACATTGCGGTCCAACGCCACTTCCCAGCCTTGCGGGAACACCGATTCACCAATTAGCGGCAGGTCCGGATAGCGGAATTTGGATACGGCATCGTTGGGGACGCCGGAATTGACCAGATCGCGGAAGGCTGGCGATGATTGATCAATCGCCTGATGGATCAGCAATCCAGCGTTGTCCAAAGCGGCGATAATGCCGAAGGAAATGATACCGGCACCGCCAATGGCAAAGGCCACCGGAAAGCCCGAAAGAATGCCGCCAAAGAGGCAGACAAAAACAATGATCAGGCCAATTTCGACCCCGTCGAGACCAAATAGCATGGGACGCCCCTTAGATATTAATGTGTGCCCTCATAGGCTTCTTCGCCCTCGCCCAGCGTATCTCGGTCGAGAAATTTATTTTCGCTTTCAGGCCCTTCGCGGAATTCAAGCAAAGCCCTGTAGAAGGTTGAAATCGCCTGTAAAATCACCATCACGCAAAAGGCGCACAGCAAAACCTTGAACAGGAAATACCCGTTGAACCCATTTGGCGAAAATCCGATCGTTTCGACGTTCCACTTCAGCAGTTGCGCCTTGCGCAGCAGCAAGTCCAACCGGTCAGAGGCCGAAGGGTTCGGCGTCACCAGATGGCGCCACAGGAAAAACCAGCCGTAAAGCCAGGTCACAATGGCGAACGGCATCATGAAACACAGCGCGCCGAACATGTCGATCACGCGCTTGGTGCGGAATCTGGCCCCGGCGTAAAACAGATCGACCCGTACGTGGCCGCCCTGCACAAACGTGTAGGACACACAAAGACAGACAACCAATGCGTTGAAAAGCTTTAGTTCTTCGGCAAACCAGCTGATGTCGAATTGGAGCGGTATGCCCATGCCGAACGAAATGTCAGGCCGCGTGAAAATCCGCTGCATGAAAACGATGATAATCTGTTGCAGCACCATCAGCAGGCCCGCCCAGGCAAAGAACCGGCCCGTGGTGTTGGCAAAGCCTTCCAGCACGCGGACGCAGGCCCACATGAAATTCTTGCTCCAGATGCCAAAGGCGGTGACAATGATGAAACCGATCATCAGCACGAAGAAAAGCTCCACCGACGCGCCGTAATAGATGAACCGCATTAACGCTTCGCCGTTGGACCAGTTCAGCCACATGCCCGGGTTCAGGATCGCCGCGAAGAAGTTGTAGAACGCTTCCAGGATGTTGCCGAAAAAGAAGGTGATCAGATTGGTGTCCTGAAACTGGTCGAGACAGCTTATCTTTGCGCCTTCTGCAGCGCGGAAAAATCCTGCGCAAACTGCGTCATCTGCCATTGATATCCCCCCTCGCATGCCAGACTTGGTGCCTGGCCTGATGCGAAAACCTTATTGCCCCGGATCGTTTGTCCAAGGTCGTATCGCAAGTCAGGGGCCGCACGAATGCGGCCCCAGTCGGTATGTGGCTAAGTTAGCCTTTGCCCAGAACGCGCTGGCGCTGGTTCACGTAGAATGCGTCAGACTTGGACAGCCACTCGGCCGATGACTCCAGCGATGCTTCAAAGCTTTCGCGGATCTCTGCATACAGTGCATCACCCATGTTTTCGTCCATGACTTCCTTGGACGCGGCACCGAAGGCATCCCAGACATCATCGGGGAACTGCATGGTTTTGACACCCTGCTGCTGCAGACGCGCCAATGCGGCACCGTTGTTTGCCAGCGTTTCGGCCAGACCGGTGTGCGTGGTCGCCATGTAGGCATATTCCATGATCTTCTGCTGTGCCGGCGTCAGTTCGTTGAACACATCAAGGTTCACCGCCGCTGTCAGACCCGAACCTGGCTCGTGGAAGCCGGCGGTGTAATAGATCTTGGCAACTTCCTGGAAGCCGGCGCGTTCGTCCGCGAAGGGGCCAACCCACTCAAGACCGTCAAGCGCACCCGAGGACAGCGCCTGATACAGTTCGCCACCTGGAATGTTCTGAACGGATGCGCCCAGTTTGCCCAGAACCTTGCCACCAAGGCCCGGCATACGGAATTTCAGACCGTTGAAGTCGGCTGCCGAGTTGATTTCCTTGCGGAACCAGCCACCGGACTGCGAGCCCGAGTTACCGGCCAGGAACATCTTCATGTTGAAGATTTCGCCGATCTTGTTGTGCAGCTCGTGGCCGCCGCCGTGCAGATACCAGTTTGTCAGTTCTTGCGCGGTGCCACCGAACGGAACGGCAGTGAAATACGCCAGACCGGGATGCTGGCCGATGAAATAGTAGTCGGCAGCGTGGTACATGTCGGCCTGACCGGAGGAAACCGCGTCAAACACTTCGAATGCACCAACCAGTTCGCCCGGCGCTTTTTTGTCGATGGTCAAGCTGCCGTCAGACATCTCGTTGACCATGTTGTTGAGGTAGGTGGCGGCGTCATCAAGAACGGCAAAGCCACGCGGCCAGGATGTAACCATTGTCAGCGTGCGCTTGCCTTGGGCGTACAGCGGCGCGGCAAGGGTGGTTGCGGCAGCGGCGGTACCACCAAGTGCGGATGTCTTCAGAAATGAACGACGGTCCATAAAGATACTCCTCCCGAGTATAGGATGCCCGCGCTGCTAATTGGTGCGCGGGTCGTTTCAAGTAGGGGCAATCTAACGATTATGTACAGCTTTGGAATACCAATAACTGCGTAGGTTACAGGATGATTCGCCCGGTATCACCGCTAGATCTGCCTCGAAATGACCAATCCGACCAAGATGCAGTCGCTGCGAGTTTCAATGTGTCGCCTACAGATCCTTTGATTCGCCGGCGATTCCCTCTATCACGCGCTCATGTCTGATCTGCTGTCCCGCCTTGCACCTACGTATGCGCAAAAGCTGACGCTACTGGCCTCGGTACCATTGGTGCTGGCCGTGGCGGCGATTGCGTTTGTGGTGGCGTTGCAGGCGCAGGCCGTGGCCGACCGCGAGATCAGCACGCTTGAGGCGCAGCTGCTGGACGCCAAGAAGCGCGAATTGCGCAACTACGTCACCCAGGCGCGCAACGGGTTCTACTTCATCTACGGCTCTGCATCGCCGCAAGACGATGGGGCCAAGGCGCAGGTTGCACAGATCCTGTCGGCAATGATCTATGGCGATGAGGGTCAGTTTTTCGTCTATGACTATGACGGCACCGCCCTTGTCAGCCCCCGCGAAACGAACCGGATCAACGAGAATTTCACCGGCGAGGCTGACAGCAAAGGCACGCCGATCGTTGACGCGCTGATCCGCATCGCGCGCGAGGGCGGCGGCTATCACACCTATCTCTGGCCTAAACCGTCCACCGGCGTCGAAGCGCAGATGATCACCTATGTCACGTCATTCCCCAGTTGGCGTTGGGCCGTGGGCACCGGCGTATTCATCGACGACGTGCTGGCCAGCGTCGCGACCGCGCGTGCGGATGTGCAGACCCGCGTGCGCCACACGTTCCTGTATATCGGTGCGATCACCATGGCGGCGCTGCTGGTGGTGTTCGGTACCGGCATGCTGGTCAATCTGCGCGAGCGGCGTTTGGCGGATGTGAAACTGAAAAAGCTTACGCAGCGGGTGTTTGACGCGCAGGAAGAAGAACGCGGGCGCGTGGCGCGCGAATTGCATGACGGCATCAGCCAGATCTTGGTCGGGGTGCGCTATGCGCTGGACAACGCGCGACGCAGGCTTGATCGGGGCGACCCACGCGCCGCTGAGCCATTGGGCAAGGGCATCGACAGTCTGGGCGAGGCGATTTCCGAAGTGCGCCGCATTAGCCGCGACCTGCGCCCCGGCATTCTGGATGATCTGGGTCTTGGTCCCGCGCTGAAAACGCTGGTCGAGGATTTCTCGGTGCGCACCGGGGTGACCTGCGCATTCGAGACGGTGGTGTTTCGCAATCGGCTGGATGACGACGCCAAGATCGCGCTGTACCGCATCGCCCAAGAAGCGCTGACGAACATCGAACGCCACGCCGGGGCCACCGAGGTGGCGGTGGGGCTGCGCGGCCACCGGCAAGGTGCGACGCTGCAGATCACCGACAACGGTCGCGGCATCCAGAGTGCAGGACTGGCATCGGGTGGCCTTGGCCTGCGGAACATGCAAGAACGCATGGAACAGTTGGGCGGCAACCTGTCGCTTCAGGCCACGACGGGCGGCGGTACGCAGATCAAGGCGACGGTCCCGCTCAGTCATATGTTGCCCCCCGAACCCAGCCGCCCTGCCCCTGCCCTTGGTTAACACGGAAGAATTTACAGGATGCACGATCCGCACGAACCCCTACCCATCAAGGTGATGATCGTCGATGATCATCCGATGGTGGCCGAAGGCATCCAGTCGATCCTTGAAAGCTATGATGACATCGACGTCGTGGGCTGCCTGTCGAACGGCCGTGCAGCGATTGACCAGTTCGAGGCGCTAAATCCCGATGTCATCCTGATGGACCTGAACATGCCCGAAGTCGGCGGACTGTCAGCGACGGAAATCGTGCTCGAGCGGCGTCCGGGCACGCGCATCGTGATCCTGTCCATGCATGACAATCCCGAATACATCGCCTCGGCGCTCAGCCATGGTGCCATGGGCTATATCCTCAAGGACGTGCCCACAGACGAGATCAAGCTGGCGATTGATACGGTGATGCAGGGGCAACGCTATCTATGCACGGGTGCGCAGGGGTCGCTTGTGCCCAAGGACGGCGCACGCGAGGCCCTGACCGAACGCGAGCAGACGATCCTGTTGCAGCTTGCACAGGGCAAATCCAACAAAGAGGTCGCCCTGACGCTCGATATCTCGGTGCGCACGGTCGAGACCCACCGCAAGAACATCAAACGCAAGCTTGGTATATCATCCACCGCCGGGCTGACCCGCTATGCGATGGAACATGGCGTGCTGCAGGGAACCGGCGTGCGGCTGTGACCGATACGGTCGGTCCCTGACGATTCCGCGGCTGAATTTCTCAAAACACCAAAAAATTTGCTTGGAGCGCAATAAATGCAAAGATTTTTTCACCCCTGCGACATTTTTTCATTAATTTCACCATTGACGCCCCTTTCAACGGCTCATAATGTCCGCGAACTCAGACAGGAGCCTTTGGCCATGACTATTCTAGGCGTCATTGTAGGACACACGCGCATGGGCCGGTAACGGCAGACCATAATTGTCACCATGCGCCCCCGTCAAAACCGGGGGCTTTTTTTTGCGCCAAGCCAAGATACGACACGACACGTTGAACCACCCATCGTCCACCCCACCGCCTGACGGAGCACCAAGATGACACGTAAAATGACCGGAGCGAAAATGATTGTCCAAGCCCTGATCGATCAGGGCGTCGACACAGTCTTTGGCTACCCCGGCGGTGCCGTCCT
>JBFGFW010000151.1:0-6249 GCA_041579395.1 Sulfitobacter sp. | reverse complement strand
TCTACAATCGCTTCCAGCCCCTCGTCGATCTTGGAGGCTGACTTGAACAGTTTGGATTTCAGTTTCTTGAAAAAGGCCAAGGGTGCTCTCCGATTGTCAGGCGTTTTCTATGATCTATAGGCAGAGCCGGGAGGATGAAAGGGTGACAACGGGAATTGACAGCGCGGGCGGCGTCGCCCACCAACGAACCATGCGTGTTTTCATGATGTTGATCCTTTTGCTGTTGGGGTCCGGGGCCATGGCTGAACCGGATCAGCGATACTGTTCCAGCAGCAAATGGGGCAATGCCCAATGTATCCGGCCGCAGTTTTTCGTCTTTGACACCTGCAACGCAATCAAGACGTTTGCGGATCGACACGGGTTGAACCGGGCGTTTTTTGCCCGGCTGATCTGGCAGGAAAGCCGCTTTGACCAAAACGCGCTGAGCCCCGCAAACGCGCGCGGTATTGCGCAGTTCATCCCGTCTACGGCCGCGCTGCGCGGGTTGCGCGACCCCTATAACCCCGCTGATGCGCTGGAACATTCCGCGCAGTATCTGGCTGAGATGGTTGAAAAATACGGCAACGAAGGGCTGGCGGCCATCGGCTACAACGGCGGTGAACGCCGGGCCGAAGGGTTTCTGATCGGCAAGGGTCTGGCACAGGAAACGGTAAACTACGTGCCCATCATCACCGGCCTGCCCGCCGAAGCATGGCGCGATGCCCCGCCCAAGGCCCCCGATTTCCGGCTGTCAAAGCAGCAATCGTTCCTGCCTGCCTGCTATGAAATGGCCGCCAATCGCAGGATCACCCCGCTAAGGCTGACCCCGGCGAAACCGCTGCTTCAGCCGTGGGGGGTTCAGGTCGCGTTTGGCACCAGCACCGGCAGGGCGCAGTCCAAGGCCAAGGCGCAAACCGCATCTTGCCGGGGCCGGGTATCAGGGCAGCGTCTGGATATGGTGTTTAAGAAAAACCGGGTATCAGGGCGCAAGGGGTTCTACTTTGCGCAATACGGCGCAGCCACGCGCCAAAAGGCGCAGCGGCTGTGTGACGCGATGCGCCAAAGCCGCTGCATTTGCCTTGTGGTGAAAAACTGAAGCCTACACCTCGTCCGGGAAATGCTTGATGACCAGACGAATGGGGTTGGGGGCCGCCTGCCCCAGGCCACAGATCGACGTATCGATCATCGCGGTCGACAGTTCCTCAAGCAGGTCCTTGTCCCACTTGTCGGCCTGCATCAGCTTGACCGCCTTTTCGCAGCCCACCCGGCACGGCGTACATTGCCCACAGCTTTCGTCTTCGAAAAACCGCAGCATGTTCAGCGCAGCGGCCTTGGCACTGTCGTTTTCGGACAGAACGACCACGGCTGCCGAGCCGATGAAAGTCCCGTATGGCTGCAATGTGTCGAAATCCATCGGGATATCGGACATCGACGCGGGCAACAGCCCGGACGACGCCCCGCCCGGCTGATAGGCCTTGAACACATGCCCGTCGGCCATGCCGCCAGCAGCTGCGATGATGTCGGTGATGGTTGAGCCTGCAGCCAGCTGATACATGCCGGGCTTGGACACCCGCCCCGATACCGAATAGCTGCGCAGCCCTTTGCGGCCATTCTTTTCGGTTGCATTCAGAACCTCGGGCCCCTCGCGGCAAATCCGGGCGACCCAATGCAGCGTTTCGACGTTGTGCACCAAGGTGGGGCGGCCAAACACACCGACCTGCGCCACAAAGGGCGGACGGTGGCGCGGCATCCCACGCTTGCCTTCGATGCTTTCGATCATCGCGGATTCTTCTCCGCAGATATAGGCTCCGGCCCCCCGGCGCAGATCGATAAAGCCCTTGTCCACAATGCCCGCGTCTTCCAGCGCCGCGATTTCGGTCCGCAATATCGCCAGCACATGCGGATATTCGTCGCGCATATACAAGAACACCTTGTCCGCCTCGACGGCCCAGGCGGCGATCAGCATCCCCTCAAGAAACTGATGCGGGACGCGCTCGAGATACCAGCGATCCTTAACCGTGCCGGGCTCGCCCTCGTCACCGTTGACGGCCAGATAACGCGGGCCCGCGTTGGCGCGCACAAAGCCCCACTTCTTGCCCGCTGGAAAGCCCGCCCCGCCCAGGCCACGCAACCCGGCCTCAAGCAGTTTGTCCTGTACCGCTTCCCAGTCGCCAGTGGCGCGCAGATCTTTCAAAGTCGCGTAGCCGCCCCCCTTGGCATAGGCAGCATACGCCTCGTAATCGGGGATCTGGACATGCGTATCGTTTGCCGCGATGGCAGCCTGCACCTTTTCCAACGTTGCGTTATCCACAAAGGCATGCCCGATTTCCAGCGCCGGCGCGGTATCGCAGCGCCCGATGCAAGGCGCGCGGACCACGCGCACGGCAGCGGGGTCCAGCCCGTCGTGCAACGCCGCCTTCAACGCCTGCGCCCCGGCCATTTCACAGGCCAGCGAATCGCAAATCCGTATGGTCAGCGCTGGCGGCGGCACCTCGCCTTGCTTGACCACATCGAAATGGGCGTAAAACGTCGCCACCTCATAGACTTCGGCCATGCTCATACGCATTTCTTCGGCCAACGCACGCAAATGCGCGGCGGACAGATGGCCGTATTCGTCCTGGATCAGATGCAGATGTTCGATCAGCAGATCGGCGCGCCGTGGCTTGTCGCCCAGCAGATCGCGCACCTGTTCCCATGCGTCATCTTGCAGCTGGCGACCCTTTGTGTGGGTGCGCCCCATGCCCTTGCCGGATTTCCAGACGCCCTTTTCGGGGCCTTTTTCGCCCGGCTTTTTGTGATCGTCCAATGCCATTGCGGGCCCCTTCGCGTTCGTGTTGCGCACACGCTAGCAAAGTTGCGGCATCTGTCACATTCGAAAAGCGACGTTTCCGTCGTGCTTTACGCGGTGCCTGTGACAGGATGTGATCTTTCTTGGGGCGCGGTTAGCCTATAAGAAACCAATAACCCCCGTAACCAAGGATCTTTGCATGTTCTGGTATGCCACCGCCAGCCTGACCCCCGCAGTGCTTTTGGCACTGGCTTGCCTGCTTGACGGGCCGTGGCCGGTGCTGGCGTTGCTGTCGATGACGGTTCTTGTGTTTGGTCTGGACCGGATCGCGCGCACGATACCTGAACAGGACAACACCGGGCGCGGCGTCAGCCTGACTTTGGCCGCCGCGCATTTCGTGCTGTTGCCGTTGGGGGTCTGGGCGCTGGCGGCGAACGACGCTTTAACAGTGGCTTCTAAGGTAATGATTTTCCTTACAATGGGGCTGTTCATCGGTCAGATATCGAACGCCAATGCGCATGAATTGATCCACGCCGCCGCAAGGTGGCCGCGCCGGATCGGGACGGCCATTTATTGCTCTTTGCTGCACGGCCATCACGTGTCGGCACACCTGCGCGTGCATCACATTCATGCCGCCACTGATGCTGACCCCAATTCAGCCCGCCTTGGCGAAGGGTTCTACGCCTATGCGCTGCGCGCCTTTCGCGGCGAGTTCATGGCGGGCCTGAGGGCCGACACCGAACACCGCCGTCGCGCGCGCACGAAACCGTCGCTGCCGCACCCCTATGTCGGCTATGTCGCTGGTGCTGTGCTGTCGCTGACAGTCGCTTATCTGATTGCAGGCTGGCGTGGTTCGCTGGCCCTGCTGGCCATCGCAGTTTACGCGCAGATGCAGCTATATCTATCTGATTACGTTCAACATTACGGGTTGCGCCGCGTGGCGCGGCAAGACGGGCGCATGGAACCAGTCGGCCCGCACCACAGTTGGAACGCGCCTACTTGGTATTCGTCGGCGATGTTGCTGAACGCGCCGCGCCATTCTGACCACCACATGCGCCCGGCCCGTCCCTTTCCAGCGCTCGAGGTATCCCGCGAGACCATGCCGCTGCTGCCACGGTCGTTGCCGGTCATGGCGACACTGGCGCTTGTCCCGTCGGTCTGGCGGCGCGTCATGGATCACCGGGTCGCGCGCTGGCAGAAAGCCGCCTGATGCGCCCGATCTGGACGCTGGAACCGAAAGCATTTTTCAGGCAGGCTGCAGTCATGAGATACACCGTTGCCCTTCTTGCTTTTTGTCTGGCTGGTCCGGTGTGCGCGCAATCGGCCATGACAGCGTCGGAATTTGACGCCTATACGCGCGGCAAGACGTTGTTTTACAACAGCAATGGCGAAACCTATGGGGCTGAACGCTATCTAGACGACCGCCGCGTCGAATGGTCGTTTCTGGATGGCGTCTGCAAGCCGGGGCAATGGTTCGAGGACGCGGGCCAGATTTGCTTTACCTACGACGACAACCCGACCCCGCAATGCTGGACCTTCGAAAAAGGCGTGCGTGGCCTGATCGCCCGGTTCGAAAACGAACCTGACACCACGGATCTATACGAAGCGCAGAACACCGATCAGGAACTTGTCTGCCTTGGCCCCAAGATCGGCGTCTAGAACAGGCTGCCCTGTCCGGGTGCCTTTGGTTCTGCCTTGCGTGGCGCTGCCTTGCCGCCGACCTGCAAACGCCCGTCAGCGAATTCAATCTCAAGCGCAGAAGCTGCTTTCGCGGCTTTTTTCGTGGTCACGACCGCACCGTCGCCGCGCACAACTGCATATCCCCGCGCCAGTGTCGACTTGTAGCTAAGCATTTCGTGCATGCGCTCTAGCCCTGCGATCTGACGCCGCCAGTTCTGCGTCTGCCGCTGCCCCGCCTCTGAAAGACGCCGCGCAAGCAATTGAAATACCTCAGCCTTGCGCCGTTGATCCTGCACCAACGCTGCGGGTCGAAAGCGGATTGCGCGTGCGGTCAGCGCCTCGCGCTTGGCAGCGATCGCGCGCGCCAGCGCCGGGTTCAGCCGCGCGCCAAGTGTGTCGAGCCGCTTGCGCTCCGATTGCACGGCGCGGCGCAGGGTTCCGGGCCGCAGCGCGCCGGACATGTCGGACAGGCGGACCTTGCGTTTCTGCACCCCCGCGGTCAGCGCCGGGCCAAGTCGCCCGCCCAGCAGATCCAGCCGCTGGCGCGGGCCATCCAACAATGCCTCGGGGCGGGGCAAGGCGCGCGCCATGTCGCGCAGACGCTGGTCGCGGCGGGCTAACCCCTGGCTCAGCGATTGGGTCATCCGCGCCACTTGCCCATTCAGCAGCGCCATCAATTCGTGACGTACCGGCACGGCCAGTTCCGCCGCAGCCGTCGGGGTGGGTGCGCGCATGTCCGACACGAAATCGACCAGCGTCGTGTCGGTTTCGTGGCCCACCGCCGAGATCAGCGGAATCTGCGACGCTGCCGCCGCACGTGCCACGATTTCTTCGTTGAACCCCCACAGGTCCTCGACCGACCCGCCCCCCCGCGCGACGATCAACAGATCGGGCCGGGGAATCGCCCCGCCCGGCGTCAGCATGTTGAAGCCTTCGATGGCTCGTGCGACCTCCGGTGCGCATTTCGCGCCCTGAACAGCGACGGGCCAGATCAGCACCTTGCGCGGAAACCGATCGCGCAGCCGGTGCAGGATATCCCGGATCACCGCGCCGGAGGGCGAGGTTATCACACCAATGACGTCTGGCAGATAGGGCAGCGGCCGCTTGCGTTCGGGCGCAAACAGCCCCTCTGCCGCCAGCGCCGCCTTGCGCTTTTCTAGCACGGCCATCAGCGCGCCCATGCCCGCCGGTTTGATGTCCTCGATGACGATCTGATATTTCGACTGGCCGCCGAACGTGGTGATGCGCCCGGTGGCAATCACCTCCATCCCCTCTTCGGGTTGGGTTTGCAGCCGCCCCGCAACGCCTTTCCAGATGACGCCCGAGATGACCGACGTGTCATCCTTGAGGTCCAGATAGATATGGCCAGACCTAGGGCGGCTGACGCGCCCCACCTCGCCGCGAATCCGCACATGGCCGAATTCGGCCTCGATCACCCGCTTGATCGCGCCCGACAGCTCGGTCACCGTGTATTCGGGGCTGTTTTCCCCCTCGCGGGGGTCGTCGATCAGGTCCATCCGGGCGTCCTTGTGTCTGGCGTGCGCGCAGCTTAGAACGCGCAGCAACCAAGGCCAAGGGAGTGCATCCATGAACATCCTCATTCTGGGCAGCGGCGGGCGCGAACACAGCCTGGCCTGGGCCGTGCTGCAAAACCCCAAATGTGACAAGCTGATCGTGGCACCGGGCAATGCCGGCATCGCCGCGATTGCCGATTGCGCCACGCTGGACATCAATGACGGGTCGGCAGTGGTCGTTTTTGCCGACGAAAACAGCATCGACTTTGTCATCATCGGCCCCGAAGC
>JBFGFW010000150.1:0-6269 GCA_041579395.1 Sulfitobacter sp. | reverse complement strand
TTGCCACGGATGTTCACACCGCTGGCGTTGCGGGCAAACGGCACGCACCACACGCGGCTGCCCTTGGATTGCAGCACTTTGACCTCGCGGATGGCCATGGCCTGAAGTTCGGGGTTAATGCCGGCAGACGCGATCGTGCCGACCTCGTAAGAGGGGCGCGCACAGGCCCCTGCAAAAAGCAGGGTGACGCACAAAAAAGGGATACCGATTACTGAAGACCACTGGCGTTTCACGCTCATTATTTTTTCCTGCTGCCTGTTTCACTGGCTTTACTGTCCCCGTAAAGCTCGACGGACATTTGACTATTTTTCAGAAAAAACAAAGTGGCCCGTGAATCGACGGCAGAAATCCGCCAATTGTTATAAAAACAGTTAAACTCCGGGAACTATCTTGGTCCCGTCGACCTGCACAATTTGGCCAGGCCCATCTGTCGCACCGTCACCGGATTTCAGGGCCTCTAGCGAATGGCCCAAAGTTCCGCGCAGAACCCGCACGGGGCATTTAGGGCATCGTCAGTATTCTTTGAACTCGTTCAACATGCGGGTACGCGCCCTGGTCAGGTCGGTCAGGCAGGTGGAATAGATCAGCGGTTGGATCGACCCGCCGTCGTAGGGTGACATGTGCAACCGGCAGGCCGCATCACGGTAGGCCAACCACTGCCGCTGCACCTTGCGCAGCGCGTCGCCTTGGCCGAGCTTTTTAGCAAACGCCATCGACGGTCCCCAAGCCGCGTTAAGCGCCGCATCTGCCCGTTCATAGTCCAAGGCGGCGCATTCGTTCATGTCCAACTGAGTTAGCGGATTGGCGCAGTTTTGAGCATGGGCCGTCTGCGGCGACGACAGGGCCAGCAGCAGCGCAAGCGTTCCCATTCCGAGCCCTTTGAACCAATATTTCTTACGCTCACCTGCCAGCGGGATCAGTTGTACAGCGCGGCGCAGGCCCCGCACAAAGTACACGGCAGATGATGCGGTGAGGGGATGGGCGAAAAAAATAATCAAATGTTTCATAGCGTGGCCTTTCTAGTAGATCGGGTTGTGTACGGTGACCAATATGGTCCCGTCGGGAAAGGTGGCTTGGACGTGGGCCATCATGGATTATTTTGGCGATTCTCTCCATACGGGCGATAACGGGACGCAAAGACGGACTAGCAAAGCGTGGGCAATGGCATAGATCATACTGGCCACAGAACCTCGTCGTGCGCGGTCAATCCCAATGTTTACGCTGATGGTGCATTCACTGATGCACATCAACGCGCTATGTCTTGGGCAGGACTAATGGCAAAGAGCACGCAACATGAAAACAGAAGTGGTTATTATCGGCGGCGGTCCGTCCGGGCTTTTGCTGTCGCAGCTTCTGAACCGCGCAGGCGTGGACACGGTTGTTCTGGAGCGCACCACCCGCCAACGCGTGCTGTCGCGAATCCGTGCAGGCGTGTTGGAATGCGGCACCGTCCAGTTGTTGCACGAGGCAGGCGTAGGCGACCGGATGGACCGCGAAGGGATCCCTCACGAGGGATGCTTTCTGACCGATGATGATCTTATGGTGCGGATCAATTTCCATGAACTGACCGGCAAGAGCGTGATGGTCTATGGTCAGACCGAAGTGACTGCCGATCTTTATGCTGCGCAGGATTCAATGGGTACCACGATCATCCACGAGGTTACCGATGTGGAGATCGGGGATGCCGCGACCGACGCGCCCCATGTGGAGTTTACGGTCGGTGGGGTGCGCAATCGCATCGATTGCCAGTATGTCGCGGGGTGCGACGGGTTTCACGGCATAAGTCGCCAAACGATCCCGGCGGCCAAGCGCACGGAATATGAACGGATCTATCCGTTTGGCTGGCTTGGCGTCCTGTCGCGCACGCCGCCCGCCACTCAGGAATTGATCTATGCCAACTCGCGCCATGGCTTTGCGCTGGCGTCGATGCGGAACAAGAACTTGTGCCGCTATTACGTGCAGGTGCCGCTGGCCGACAAGGTCGAAGACTGGAGCGATGAGCGCTTTTGGAAGGCCCTGAAGATGCGGTTGCCCAAAGACACCGCTGCCAGCATGATCACCGGCCCATCCATCGAAAAATCCATCGCGCCGTTGCGGTCTTTTGTCAGCGAACCATTGCGGTGGGGCCGGCTGTTTCTGGTCGGCGATGCGGCGCATATCGTGCCACCGACTGGTGCCAAGGGGCTGAACCTTGCGGTATCTGACGTCTATTATCTGCATCAGGCGCTGATTGACGCGCTGAAAAAGAACGATCAGACCGGGATCGATAAATACCCGGACCGCGCACTGGCCCGGATCTGGAAAGCGATGCGGTTCAGTTGGCAGATGACCACGATGCTGCATCAGTTCGACGGCGAAGACAGCTTTGCCGCGCAGATGCGCAAGGCGACGCTGAAACATCTGTCGCAAAGCGAAACGGCACGGCGTGATCTGGCCGAGAACTACATTGGTCTGCCGTACTAAGCAGCTCTTCGTGTGGGCGTGCTGCGCCACAGGATAAAGATGCCCGAAACGACGATCAGGCCCGACCCGATGACCATCGACAGCGTCAGGCGTTCGCCAAACAGCACCAACCCCAAGGCGATGCCAAACAAGAGGCGACTGTATCTGAACGGCGTGACGGCCGACACTTCGCCGGTCCGCATCGCCTTCATCAGGCACGAATAGGCTCCGACGCCCATCGTGATGGCACCGACCAGATACAGGGTGACGGTCGGGTCCGGTCGCACAAAGTCGACGGGTTGCCAGATCAGGAAGGCCACGCCAGCGGCCGTGACCGCCAGAAAGCCATAGAATCCCAACGCATAGGTGCCGATTGTGGCAGGGGCTGCCCGGCTGGCCAGATCACGGCCTGCAAAACCGATCATTCCGACAACCGCCAGCACCGACAAAAGCGAAAAGCTGTCCGTGCCGGGTTGGATGATCACAAGCACCCCGATCAGACCCACAAACACCGCAGCCCACCTGCGCCACCCCACTCTTTCGCCAAAGACCACCGCGGCCCCGGCGACCACGACCAAAGGCGTCGCCTGCAAGATCACCGTGGCGGCCGACAAAGGTGTCAGTGTGATGGCCAGCGCATAGAACAGGCGACCGGTTATTTCGAACAAAACCCGGATGCCCATCGCCTTTGATATGACATCAGGCTGGAAAAGCGGTTGTTGGCTTTGCCGGGCCAGCGCGGCGAACAGCACCGTGCCGCCCAGACCGAAGAGGATCAGGATCTGGCCGATGGGCACCGTCTGGGCCGCCACTTTGACGAACGTGTCTTCAACGGCAAACGCGGCCATCGCCGCGACCATCCAAAGACTTCCCGAAAGGTTCGCGCGTCTGTCAGTCGCGATGACTTGTGCCAAGATATATCCCTGCGGTGCTAAGATGATCTGTCGAAAGGCCAGCCCGAAACCGGCCACAATCCCGCGTCGATGCAGGATTTGCCGTTTCAGGTCAACGTCGCCGTTGGTGTATTGGACAGTGAAGGGGGGGGTGGTGGAGCCTAGCGGGATCGAACCGCTGACCTCCTGCATGCCATGCAGGCGCTCTCCCAGCTGAGCTAAGGCCCCATCGTGGGTCAGTGACCCGGGTAGTGTGCCGACCTTGGGTGGGCCGATGCGCCGCTGAATAGGCGCTTGCAAAGGCGGGATCAAGGGAAAAATCCATCCCCGCCTTCGCAAAGATCAATCAGTCGTCGTCGTCTGCTGCAACGTCTGCGATTTCGTCTAGTGGAACGGTATCGTCATCATCGTCGTCGTCGTCCAGGATATCGTCGTCCAGATCCACATCGACCTCGTCGTCATCGTCCAATACTTCGTCTTCTTCAACATCCACCTTTTTGGCTTTTGCTGTGACGGCGTCTTCGGCGTCTGCGGCGATCATGCGGGATTTGGAATGATCCACTTCGACCACTTCGCCGGTATAGGGGCTGATGATCGGGTTTTTGTTCAGGTCGTAGAACCGCTTGCCCGTTGTGGGGCACAGGCGCTTGGTTCCCCATTCTTCATTGGGCATCGAAGTCCCCTTTTTGAAAGTGTTGTTACGTATAGATGATTCAGGCCAAGTGCCATATGACATGGGCACTGTCAAAGGCAATCGCCACCCCGTCCCCATGCATGGCCGCACCTCAGTCGTTTCGAAAGCCCTCAATGTCCGATCCTGTCCTGCCCGGCAATCCGCCCATCCCGTTGATCTTGCGCCGTTCCGCACAGGCGCGGCGCATATCATTGCGCATTTCACAGCTGGACGGGCGGGTCACGCTGACCATGCCAAAACGGCTGAAAGAGGCCGAAGGCATGGCCTTCGCGCTTGAGAAAGAAGACTGGATTCGCAAGCATCTGGATGCCCGCGGTGCAGACGTGTCGGTGCGGATCGGTGCGGAATTTCCGCTGGGCGGGCGCATGGTCAGGGTCGTGCCGGGGCAGGGTCGGCGCGTGCAGCTTGGGGCAGAGGCAATCGCGGTTCCGGGCCGGGCAGAGCGTGTGCCCACCCGCCTTGCCGCCTATCTAAAGGAACTGGCGCGTGACCGGTTGGCGGGGGCCTGTGATGACTATGCGGTCCTGCTGGGCAAGCCCTATACCAGGCTGACCCTGCGCGATACGCGGTCGCGGTGGGGGTCGTGTACGTCGGATGGTGGGCTGATGTTTTCGTGGCGGCTGATTCTGACCCCGCCCGAGGTGCTGGATTATGTCGCCGCCCACGAGGTCGCGCATCTGGCACAGATGAATCATTCGCCCGCCTTCTGGGCCGAGGTCGAACGAATCTATGGCCCCTACAAGGAAGCGCGCGGTTGGCTGCGCAAAAACGGCAGCGACTTGCACCGCTACCGTTTCAGCTAGAGTTTACATATTCGGGAAATAGTCCTCGCAGACGCCCTCGCGGTACACATCCGCAGTGCAGCAATGCAGGCCGCCCCCAAAGGCATAGGCGTCGCGCAATTCCACTTCGACGACCTCCATCCCCAACTTGTCCATCTGTTCGGCCTGATAAACCTCGGTTTTCTCGACGCAGACGGTCTTGGGGTCCAAAACCAGCACGTTCATCGACAGCCAGGTCGATGAATAGCAAAGCGGCGGCGGGGCATTGTGCGCGGGCTGCGCCGAATCGACGATCTCCCAATCGTTGGCTTCGAACATCTTGCGCTGGCTTTCGGGCAATCGGCGCTGCGGGTTGTTCAGGATCAGACCGGGGCGCAAAGGCGTGAACGTCGCGTCAATGTGGATCGGATAAGGATCGCCCGGAAAGTTGACCGTGTGTACCCGATGATCCGGGAAGTGACGGCGCAACCATTCAATGCCCTTGAGGTTGGTCGTGAACCCGTGCTGCACCACCAGATCACGGCCAAAGCGCAACACGTCGGCCGCGTCAAACAGCGGCTCTTCCTCGGTGGTGACAAAGAACTTCTCTTCGGCCCATTTCAGGCGCTGCGCATCACCGATCTTTTCGCTCAGATAGTCGGGGTGATAATCGGCACTGGTCAGGCGCGGCTTTGGCGCGCTTTCATGCCGGAACTTCGGGTCTTCATTAAAGTATTTCTGCATCAACGGGCGATAGTTCAGGTATTCGAACCAGCGGCACCGGTAGGACATCGTCGCTTCCAGCATTTCAGACCCGACCGTCAGTAACACATCGCGCGGCGGCATGCATCCGAACTGGCTGTCGGTGTGAAAATCAGGCGTCGTCACGGGCTGCGAATGGTCGATCGACGTCGGCCTGTCGACGCGCACGCCGCGCCCTTCCAATTGCGCCGCAAAGGCATCCAGCAACTCATTTGCGCGGTCGATGGTATCCTGGGGCCGACGGCCCCACATGCCGCGCATGTCGCTTTCTTCGGGGACTTTCGCGTCCAGCGCGGGTTCTTCCGGCGGGATATGGCAATCATCGGCGCGCCCGACAATGACGTGTTTCAGGGGATCCCATTCGTTCCAGCTATTGACGACCGTATTTTGCATGATGCCCCTCTCGCTAAGCCTGTGATCGGGTCGGTTTAGGTGCAAAACCATGATCAGACAAGCCGACGCTGCATCGGGATGGCTCGCAGTGATATTGACGGCAGAGCATTTTGTGATCACAAGGTTAGCATGAATTTGAACCCCCGCCCCGTCGATGCAAACCCGCTGGCCCATGAACGCGTGTACCGCCGGTTGCGCAGCCGGATCATGCACGGTGATCTGCCCCCCGGTCAGGCGCTGACCCTGCGCGGCATCGGTCAGGACTTCGACGTGTCGATGACACCGGCGCGCGAAGCAGTGCGCAGACTGGCAGCCGAAGGGGCG
>JBFGFW010000149.1:0-6275 GCA_041579395.1 Sulfitobacter sp. | reverse complement strand
GTGCATGGCATGGATCACCGACCCGGCCCCCAAAAACAGCATCGCCTTGAAAAACGCGTGCGTCAGCAGATGGAACATCGCCGCAGAATACATGCCGACACCGGCGGCAACGAACATGTATCCCAACTGCGAACAGGTGGAATAGGCGATGACGCGCTTGATGTCAGTCTGTACCAGACCCACGGTCGCGGCGAAAAATGCCGTGGTGGCCCCGATGAAGGTCACGAACATCATCGCCTCGGGGGCGAATTCCATCAGCGGCGACATGCGGCAGACCAGAAAGACGCCGGCGGTAACCATCGTCGCGGCATGGATCAGGGCCGACACCGGCGTCGGACCCTCCATGGCGTCGGGCAACCAGGTGTGCAGGAATAGCTGTGCCGATTTACCCATCGCGCCCACGAACAGCAGGAAGGCGATCAGGTTGGCCGCATTCCAATCGGTCCACAGAAAATGCAGCGACGTTTCGGCCAATTCAGGGACAGCCGCGAACACATCATCGAATTTGATGGAATCCGTCAGGTAGAACAGCGCGAATATACCAAGCGCAAAGCCAAAGTCGCCGACCCGGTTGACCACGAAAGCCTTGATCGCCGCCGCATTGGCCGATGGTTTTTTGTAGTAGAACCCGATCAGCAGGTACGACGCGACGCCCACCCCTTCCCAACCAAAGAACATCTGGACCAGGTTGTCGGCGGTCACCAGCATCAGCATCGCAAAGGTAAAGAACGACAGATAGGCAAAAAACCGTGCGCGGTAGGGTTCGTTGTCCTTGAAATTCGCGTCATGGGCCATGTAGCCGAATGAATACAGGTGCACCAGGCTGGACACCGTGGTGATGACGATCAGCATGATCGCGGTCAGACGGTCCATGCGGATCGCCCAATCGGTCGACAGGCTGCCGCTTTCGATCCAGCGCATGATCTGGATATGTTCGGTCACGCCGTCAAATGACAGGAACACAATCCAACTGAATGCCGCCGCCAGAAACAGCAACCCCGTCGAAATCCACTGCGCCGCTTTTTCGCCGATGACTTTCCAACCAAAACCACTGATCAACGCGCCAAAAAGCGGCGCAAACAAAATGATCGTTTCCATGATCTTAGCCCTTCATCACGTTGACATCTTCAACCGCGATCGTACCCCGATTGCGGAAGAAGCAGACCAGAATGGCCAGACCGATTGCCGCTTCGGCTGCGGCAACAGTAAGAACGAAAAGGGTAAAGACCTGACCCACCAAATCGTCCAGATAGTATGAAAAGGCGACGAAGTTGATGTTCACCGCAAGCAGCATAAGCTCGATCGACATCAGCGTAATGATAATGTTCTTGCGGTTCAGGAATAGTCCGAAAATGCCTATGACGAACAGCGTTGCCGCCACCGTCAGGTAATGTTCAATTCCGATCATGTCGTCCCTCGGTTCAATTGCCCCTTTTTTTGGGGCGTTCTTTGGTCTTTGGCGGCAGGGTTAAGGCCCCTGATCCGCGACCTTTATAGAATGCTGTAGCCGCCAATAACGACAATCAGCACAACAACAAGTACAACAATTGTATTTCGCGACATTGGCAATTTCCTTTTTGTGGACAGGTGCCTAGAGGCCTTGCCCCGGTTTTACATCATTCAGCTTCATCGCCAGTTTCGGGTCGCGCATCATCTGCGCCACGACGTTCTGGCGTTTGACATCCACACGGTGGCGCAGCGTCAGAACGATCGCCCCGATCATCGCCACCAGCAGGATAAGACCCGCGAGCTGAAACAACAGGAAGTAGTGATCATAAAGGATCAACCCCAATGCGGCGGTGTTTTGCACGTCGGCATTGACCACCTGCGCGCGCAGCCCGTCGGCGGCGACGTTGGCATCCCAAGCACCAAACGCCATCACAAACTGCATCAGGATGATCAGCCCTATCAGCAATGCCAGCGGCATGTACCGCGCCATCTCGGCTTTGAGTTCGGCAAAATCGACGTCCAGCATCATCACCACGAACAGGAACAACACCGCAACCGCGCCGACATAGACGATGATCAGCAGCATCGCGACAAATTCAGCGTTCAGCATGACAAACAGGCCTGCGGCGCTGAGGAACGACAAGATAAGCCACAGCACAGAATGCACCGGATTGCGGCTGACCACCGTGAAAAGCCCGCCCGTAATCAGCGAGATCGCAAAAAGGTAAAATGCAAATACGCTCATGCGTCACCTTCCATGTCGTCCAGAACCGTCTGTGCAAGCTGCATCGCGCGCGTCATTGCGGGCAGCCCGGCGAATACCGCCATTTGGCCAATGGTTTCAATGACATGCTGCTTTGGGGCCCCCGCCTCGATGGCATGTTTGACGGCCTGTTTTAGCGCAATGTCGTTCTGCGCGCCCTGCATGGTCAGACCGGCAATGGTCAGCAAAAGCCGGGTTTTCGCATCCAGCCCGTTGGGGTTCATCTTGTTGCCGAACATGAGCTCCATCATGTCCTTGGACATGGTACCCATCATCGCCTCGAACCCTTTGGGCGAAAAGGCATCCATGGCCGGAAAGGATTTGGCCATGTCTTGCATCTGCCGCATCATCTCTTCGAAGGGATTTGAACTATCACTCATCGGTAGGGCGCATCCATTTCTAGGTTGCGGGCGATTTCGGCTTCCCAACGGTCGCCGTTCTCCAGCAATTTGGCTTTGTCATAGTACAGCTCTTCGCGAGTCTCGGTCGAAAATTCAAAGTTCGGGCCTTCGACAATGGCATCCACCGGGCAGGCTTCCTGACAGAAACCGCAATAGATACATTTGGTCATGTCGATATCATAGCGCGTGGTGCGGCGGCTGCCATCATCACGGGGTTCAGCGTCGATCGTGATCGCCTGTGCCGGGCAGATGGCCTCGCACAGCTTGCACGCGATGCAGCGTTCTTCGCCATTGGCATAACGGCGCAGCGCATGTTCACCCCGAAAACGCGGCGACAGCGGGCCCTTTTCGTGGGGGTAGTTCAGCGTCGCCTTGGGGGCGAAAAAGTATTTCAGCCCCAGTTTCATGCCCTGATAGAAATCCTGCAACAGGAAGTACTTTGCGTGACGGGTATAGTCGGTATTAGCCATATCAGCCTCCCATGCCCCAGCGGGCATAAGCGCCCCAGAACCAATCGAATTTTGCCGCGAAGGCAACGAATACAACCCAGACCAGTGAAAACGGGAGGAACACTTTCCACCCCAGGCGCATCAATTGATCATAGCGGTAGCGCGGCGTGATCGCCTTGACCATCGCGAACAGGAAGAAGAAGAATGCCATCTTGGCAATTATCCACAGCACGCCATCAGGCAGGCCGGGGATTGGTGACAGCCAGCCGCCAAAGAACATCAGCGACATCAGCGCGCACATCAGGAAGATCGCGATATATTCGCCGGCCATGAACAGCAGGAACGGCGTCGCGGAATATTCAACCTGATAGCCGGCCACCAATTCCGATTCCGCTTCAGGCAGGTCGAAAGGCGGGCGGTTGGTTTCTGCCAGCGCCGAGATGAAGAACAGGAACACCATCGGGAAATGCGGCAGCCAGTACCAGCTGAAGAACCCGTACGGCCCTGATTGTGCTGCCACAATCCCACTGAAGTTCAGCGAACCAGAGGAAATGATCACACCGATGATGATCAGACCCAGCGACACTTCATACGAAATCATCTGCGCGGCAGACCGCAGCGATCCCAGAAACGGGTACTTCGAATTCGACGCCCATCCACCCATGATTACGCCGTACACTTCCAGCGATGACACGGCAAAGACGAACAGAACGGCGACGTTGATATTGCTGAGCACCCAGCCGTCATTGAACGGGATCACAGCCCAGGCCAGCATCGCCAGCACAAAGGACGTCAGCGGGGCGAGCATGAACACGGTGCGGTCTGCACCGGCAGGGATGACCACCTCTTTCACGACATATTTCAGCGCATCGGCCACGGTTTGCAGCAACCCAAAGGTACCCACCACGTTCGGGCCCCGGCGCATCTGGACCGCAGCCCAGATTTTGCGATCTCCATAAACCAGGAACAGCAGCGAAATCATCACAAAGGCAACAACCGCAAGGGTCTGTGCCAGGATCAGAACGGCGATGCCGCCAGAAGTGTTAAAGAAATCAGCCATAGGTCCTCACACCGTCGGAATACCGCGTTCCATGCAGTTTTGCACGGTCACTTCGGCATCAATTGTCTTCAAGCCCCGTGGCAGGCTTGGCGAGATGGTGTAAACAGCATCTGCGTGCCAGACGCCACCCACGATATCAACATTTGTACGCACATGCCGGGCAAAACCAAACCCCCGGATCAAAGTATATTGGGCGGCGGCACATTCGGCATAATCTGCAACATTATCCGGCGATTGCGCCTTTGTCATCGCCACATTAAACTGCACCAGATCACCGTCCAGCAATTTTGTCTCGACACCCTGATAATCGGGGATGAAATCCTCGGCCATGGGGGCTCGCGCTTCGCAGCCCGCCAAGATCAAGGGAAGCATCATTCCCAAAATTCTCACTCTGCCGCCATTGGTTTTTCGCGCCGCGCTTTTGCATTGGCGGACAATTCCGCCATCAGCTGGGACGCCCGCGCAATCGGGTTGGACAGATAGAAATCGGCTATTGCAGGCTGGAAAGCCGCATCGTCCATCTTGCCTTGTGCGGTGGGCTGCCAGTCATTCTTGGCAACCATGTCCACATCACGAAGATGCGGGACTGCGGCGGTAATCGCCTTGCGCAGGGCCGGCAGCGTATCAAACGGCAAGGTCGCGCCCATCTCGGCGCTGAGGGCCCGCAGGATGGCCCAGTTTTCCTTGGCCTGTCCGGGCGCAAAGTTGGCACGCAGGGCCAATTGAGGACGCCCTTCCGTGTTGACGAATAGCCCCGCCTCTTCTGTATAGGCCGCCCCCGGCAAGATGATGTCAGCCCGGTGCGCGCCGCGGTCGCCATGCGATCCTTGGTAGATCACGAAAGGCCCGGCAGGAATGTCGCCTTCATCCGCACCCAGGTTATAGATTACCTCAGCCGCCAGCACGTCATTGATGCCGCCGTCAGCCACGGCACCCAGGTCCATTGCGCCGACGCGCGAAGCAGCGGTGTGCAGCACCATGAAACCGGATTGCGTCGCCTCGGCCAGCGCCATCGCAGCGGCCAGCACCTCGGCACCGTCCTTGCGGGTCAGCGCACCCATGCCGACAATAACCAGCGAAGGTTTTTCCAGGACGTCGGAATGATCGCGCTTCAGCATGTCGGTCAACACCGACGGGCCATCGCCCAGATGGCTGTGCTCATATGTCAGATCGGCCTGCGGCCCGATATGGCCGATGTCCGCCCCCCGCGCCCATGCCTTGCGGATGCGCGCGTTCAGGACCGGGGCTTCGATCGCGGGGTTGGTACCGATCAGCAAGATCGCCTTGGCACCGTCAATGTCTTCGACCTTGGCCGTGCCGACGTAGCCAGACCGGTTTCCGGCGGGCAATTTCGCCCCATCGGTCCGACATTCGACAACGCCGCCCTGCCCTTTGATCAACTGCTGCAGCGCAAAGGCCGCTTCGACAGGCACCAGATCACCAATCAGACCGGCAACTTTCTTGCCCTTCATCGCAGATGCGACGGCGGCCAGCGCTTCGGGCCAGTCGGCTTTGCGCAGCTTGCCATTTTCGCGGATATAGGGCGTGTCAAGACGCTGGCGGCGCAGGCCGTCCCAGACGAAACGGGTCTTGTCGGAAATCCATTCTTCGTTGACGCCGTCATGGTTGCGCGGCAAGAACCGCATCACTTCGCGGCCTTTGGTATCGACCCGGATGTTAGACCCTAGGGCGTCCATCACATCGATGGATTCGGTCTTGGTCAGTTCCCACGGACGGGCGGTAAAGGCGTAAGGCTTTGATACCAAAGCTCCGACAGGACACAGATCGATGATGTTACCCTGCAGGTTGCTGTCCAGCGTCTGCCCCAGATAGGCGGTGATTTCTGCGTCTTCGCCCCGGCCGGTCTGGCCCATCTGGTGAATGCCCGCAACTTCGGTGGTGAAACGCACGCAGCGGGTGCACGATATGCAGCGCGTCATGTGAGTTTCGACCAATGGCCCCAGATCACGATCTTCGGTCGCGCGCTTTGGTTCACGGTAGCGGCTGAAATCGACGCCGTAGGCCATCGCCTGATCCTGCAGATCGCATTCGCCGCCCTGATCGCAGATCGGGCAATCCAACGGGTGGTTGATCAGCAGAAATTCCATCACGCCCTCGCGGGCCTTCTTGACCATGGGCGAATTGGTTTTTAC
>JBFGFW010000148.1:0-6279 GCA_041579395.1 Sulfitobacter sp. | reverse complement strand
TATTCATCTCGCCCTCATAGCAGAAATCTTGATGGCCTGCGTCCAATATGGCCAATGCGGCGCGCAGACGCTTGCCGCTGCCTTCGCCCTGATTGCCGAACTGGCTTTGCGAACACAGCGCGATCTTCGGCTCGATGCCAAAGCGGCGCACGTGGCGCGCCGCACCGATGACGATTTCCGCGATCTGTTCCGGGGTGGGGTGCAGATGCACCTGAGTATCGGTGATGAACAGCGGCCCATCTTCCAGAATCATCAGCGATAGTGCGCCATGGGGCCGCAGCCCATCCCGGCCCAGAACCTGTTCGACGTAATTCATGTGCCAGCGAAATTCCCCGAAAGTGCCGCAGATCAGGCTGTCGGCTTCCTCGCGGTAGACCATGACGGCGCCGATGGCAGTGGTGTTGGTGCGCATCACGGCGCGCGCGATATCGGGGCTGACGCCGCGCCGGGCCATCAGATGATGGTAGGTTTCCCAATAGTCGCGGTAGCGCGGATCGTTTTCGGGGTTCACCAGATCGACGGTTTCGCCCAGCTTGATCGTCAGGCCGGCCTTTTCGATGCGCCGCTCGATCACATCGGGGCGGCCGATCAAAATGGGGCGCTCGCTGGTTTCCTCGACCATCGCCTGCGCCGCGCGCAACACACGTTCATCCTCGCCTTCGGCCAAGACAATGCGGCGCGGCGCGGCGCGGGCGGCCTCGAACACCGGACGCATCAGCATCGAAGACCGGAAAACAGAACTGTCCAGTTTGCGGCGATAGGCGGCCATATCGTCGATTGGGCGCATGGCCACGCCGGTTTCCATCGCGGCCTTGGCCACAGCCGAAGACACCACCCCGATCAGGCGCGGGTCAAAGGGTTTCGGGATCAGATAATCGGCACCGAACGTCAACTGTTCGCCCTGATAGGCGGCCGCCGCTTCGGCAGATGTGGTGGCACGCGCCAGCGCCGCGATACCGTCGATGCAGGCGATTTTCATCTCGTCGTTGATGGTGGTGGCACCGACATCCAATGCGCCGCGAAAGATGAACGGAAAACACAGGACGTTGTTGACCTGATTGGGAAAATCAGACCGACCCGTGGCGATGATGGCATCCGGGGCCACCGCGCGGGCAAGATCGGGCATGATCTCGGGGGTGGGGTTGGCCAGCGCAAAGATGATCGGACGTGGGGCCATTTTCCGGACCATTTCGGGTGTCAGCACGCCGGGACCGGACAGGCCCAGAAACAGGTCGGCGTCATGGATCACATCCGTCAGATTGCGCAGGTCCGTGGCTTGGGCATATTCGGACTTGATCGGGTTCATGTCGATCTCGCGGCCCTCGTGGACCAGACCGTGGATATCGCAGAGCCAGACGTTCTCGCGCTTGACCCCCAACTTGAGCAGCATGTTCAGGCAGGCGATGCCCGCCGCACCACCGCCCGTCGACACGATCTTGATGTCCTCGAATTTCTTGTTGGCGACGAACAACGCGTTCTTGACGGCGGCACCAACCACGATGGCCGTGCCGTGCTGATCATCATGAAAAACAGGAATATTCATCCGTTCGCGGCAGATCCGTTCCACCGTGAAGCAATCGGGGGCTTTGATGTCTTCAAGGTTGATGGCCCCAAAGGTAGGCTCGAGCGCGCAGACCAGATCTGCCAGTTTTTCGGGGTCGCTTTCGTTCAGTTCAATGTCAAAACAATCGATGTTCGCAAATTTCTTGAACAGGACGGCCTTGCCCTCCATCACCGGTTTCGAGGCCAGCGCACCGATGTTGCCGAGTCCCAAGACGGCGGTACCGTTGGTCACCACCCCCACCAGATTGGCGCGGGTGGTATAAAGCGCCGCCGTGGACGGATCGTCCTTGATCTCAAGACAGGCTTCGGCCACGCCGGGCGAATATGCCCTTGCAAGATCGCGTCCGTTGGCCAAGGGCTTGGTCGCACGGATTTCCAGCTTGCCGGGTTTTGGGTAGGCGTGATAATCCAGCGCGGCTTGGCGCAGGTTGGGCGCATCGGTCATGTAAGACGGTCCTTCTCAAGAATGGTTTAGCGTTAAACTAATTTATCTGCTGCGCCAACATGGCATTTGACGGCGCGTCACCCTGTTGGCCGTAAAAGGGGGCCAGCCCCCACCGCGCCAAGGCGCTTCCCCCCGGAGTTTTCTTGGCAAAATGAAGGTGCTGTGGTTTTTGCCGCTTTTGCCATCGCATCTTTGAACAAAGGTTTTTATAGTTTTCGCAAACGGAGGCATCATGACCGAAAATTTGCGACAACACGCCCACGCGGTGTGGGAAAATGCCTATGCGCCCTATTCCAATTTCAAGGTGGGTGCTGCGCTGCGCGGGCGGTCAGGCACCGTTTATGTCGGCTGCAACGTGGAAAACGTCGCCTATCCCGAAGGCACCTGCGCAGAAGCCGGGGCCATAGCGGCAATGGTGGCCGCCGGCGAGACGGCCTTCACCGAAGCCTATGTGATTGCGGGCAGTCCCACCCCGGTGACGCCGTGTGGCGGGTGCCGGCAGAAATTGGCGGAATTCGGGACAGGCGACGTGGTTGTGACCATGGCCACGGTGTCGGGCGTCGAACAAAAGATGACGCTGTCATATCTGCTGCCGGGGGCGTTTGGCCGCGCTCATCTGGAAAGGTAGCCGATGAACGCCCGCAGCATTCTGGCCAAGTTGCGCCATCGGCAGCAACCCACGCGGGACGAGTTGGTGTGGTTCGCGGGCGGATTGGCCGACGGGCGGGTCAGCGACGCGCAGGCCGGGGCTTTTGCCATGGCTGTCTGTCAGGTCGGGCTGAGCGACGTGGGGCGCGTGGCGCTGACCCTTGCGATGCGTGACAGCGGGCGCGTGCTGTCGTGGGATCTGGACGGCCCGGTGCTGGACAAGCATTCGACGGGCGGCGTTGGCGACTGCGTCAGCTTGGTTCTGGCCCCGGCGCTGGCCGCCTGCGGGGCCTATGTTCCGATGATTTCGGGGCGCGGGCTGGGTCATACCGGTGGCACGTTGGATAAACTGGAGGCCATCCCGGGCGTCGCTACGCAGCTCGACGAGGCACGGTTTCGCGCGGTCGTGGCGCAGGCGGGCTGCGCCATTGTCGGAGCCACTGCAGAAATCGCCCCTGCGGACAAGCGGCTTTATGTGGTGCGAGATGTGTCGTCGACCGTCGACAGTCTGGATCTGATCACTGCGTCGATCCTGTCGAAAAAGCTGGCGGCGGGACTGCAGGGGCTGGTGCTGGACGTCAAAGTGGGCAGCGGGGCCTTTATGAAGGACCTCAGCCAGGCAGAGGCGCTGGCGTCGGCGCTGACCAAGACGGCAAATGCCGCCGGGTGCCGCACCACTGCCGTGATCAGTGACATGAGCCAGCCGTTGGTGCCCAGCCTTGGCAATGCGCTGGAGGTGGCCGAAGTCATGCAGGTGCTGACCGGACAGGCCAGGGGGCCGATTGTATCCGCCTGTGCGGCCCTTGGCGGTGTCCTGCTGGCCAACGCCGGGCTGGCGGGGGATGTGCAAACCGGTGCCGACGCCGTTGCGGGTGCCATCCGCAGCGGGCGCGCGGCAGAGCGGTTTGGCGTGATGATCGCCGCGATGGGCGGTCCTGTTCAGTTTGTCGAAAACTGGCGCAGGTTATTGCCCGAAGCGACCATCATCGGCGAAGTGGCATCAGCTGGCGAAGGCTTTGTAACGGCCATCGACGGTGAGGCGCTAGGCATGGCCGTGGTCGCACTTGGCGGGGGGCGGGTCGTGGAGACCGATCAGATCAATGCAGCCGTCGGCCTTTCCGATGTGGTCCGGTTGGGCCAAAAAATCGGCAAAGGCGCGCCATTGGCCGTGATCCATGCGGTGCGCACGGCGGACGCCGAAGCGGCAGCACTTGCGGTACGGGGCGCGATCACCCTGTCGGCGACACCTGAGAAAATCCCGGACCTGATACTTGGAAGGGTGGGCTGATGGCGCGAGCGTTTCTGGTGGTGATGGATTCCGTCGGGATTGGCGGCGCGCCGGACGCGGGTACGTTTTTCAATGGCACGGTGCCAGACACCGGGTCCAACACCGTCGGCCATATCGCGCAAGCCTGTGCAGCGGGACGTGCGGAGGATGGCCGCAGCGGTCCGCTTCATTTGCCAAATATGGTGGCGATGGGCCTTGGGGCAGCGGTGGAGCTGGCCAGCGGATTGCGCGTCGAGGATCTGGCGGGTGAGGTGACCGGTACATGGGGGGCTGCGACTGAAATCTCGCGTGGCAAGGACACGCCCTCGGGACATTGGGAATTGGCGGGCGTCGCCGTGCCGTGGGAATGGCATTATTTTCGCGAGGTATCGCAGTCGTTTCCGCCGGAATTGATCGCACAGATTGCGGCCTTTGCCGGAACCGGCGGCATCTTGGGCAATTGCCACGCGCCGGGGACCGCCATAATCGAGGAATGCGGCGCGCAACACATGAAAACCGGGTTCCCGATCTGTTATACCTCTGCTGACAGTGTGATCCAGATTGCGGCGCATGAGGAAAGCTTTGGGCTGGACCGGTTGCTGGATTTATGCGCCCGACTGGCCCCGATCGCCCATGCGATGAAGGTTGGGCGGGTCATTGCACGCCCCTTTATCGGGGATCCGAAGTCGGGATTCGTCCGCACGCCGAACCGCCGTGATTTCGCCATTGCCCCGCCCGCCCCGGTGCTGAGCAATTGGGTCCACGACGCCGGGCACCGCGTGCATGCGGTGGGCAAGATCGGCGACATCTTTTCGATGAGTGGCTTTGACACCCTGTACAAGGGAACGGATGCCGAGCTGATGAAGCACCTTAACTCTCTGGTGCAGACCGCCGAGGACGGCAGCTTGACCTTTGCCAATTTCGTCGAATTCGACAGCCTGTACGGGCATCGGCGCGACGTGTCTGGCTATGCGCGCGCATTGGAATGGTTCGATGCCGAGATCGGTCTGCTGCGCCGGCAACTGCGACCGGGGGATCTGCTGGTGCTGACGGCGGATCATGGCAATGACCCCACCTGGGTCGGCACCGATCACACCCGCGAACGGGTGCCGGTACTGGTGGATGGGCTGGGGCACCGGGCCTTGGGCCTCATTGGATTTCGCGATGTGGCGGCGCTGGTAGCGGATCATCTGGGTGTGGTCGTTCCTGACTAATTGGCGCAAAGGGGACCAGCCCCCATCGCGGCAGGCCGCGATTCCCCCGGAGTTTAGCTGGCAAAATGAAGCGGGCCTCGTCGGACCGGTTGCGGGGCAGGGCATTTCGGGGCAGTAGTTGCAGCGAGCAATAGGGAGAGCGCGCATATGTCTGACACACCTGATCACCTGACGGTCGTTAACCATCCGCTGGTGCAGCACAAGCTGACCATCATGCGCGACAAGGATACGCCTACGGCCGTGTTCCGTCAGTTGCTGCGCGAGATCAGCCAGCTTTTGGCCTATGAGGTAACCCGCGGATTGCCGATGACGACCAAGCGGACCATGACCCCGATGCAGGAGATGGACGCGCCGACGCTGGACGGCAAGAAGTTGGCGCTGATTTCGATCTTGCGGGCGGGCAACGGGCTGCTGGACGGTGTGTTGGAACTGATCCCGTCGGCGCGGGTCGGATTTGTCGGGCTTTACCGGGACGAAAAGACGCTGAAGCCGGTCCAGTATTACTTCAAGGTGCCAGAGGGTCTGGATGACCGTCTGGTCATTGTCGTTGATCCGATGCTGGCCACCGGCAATTCGTCGGTCGCGGCAATTGATCTGCTGAAGGACGCGGGTGCCACCAACATTCGATTTTTGTGCCTGCTGGCGGCCCCGGAAGGCATCAAGCGCATGCAAGACGCGCACCCGGACGTGCCGATTGTCACCGCTGCAGTGGACGAAAAGCTGAATGAGTTCGGGTATATCGTGCCGGGTCTGGGCGATGCGGGCGACCGGATGTTTGGGACGAAATAATGGCCCAATTGTGGCAGGATTGTGTCAGGGGTGCTTTACTCTGATCTTGTGATGACGCATGGTTCGCCTACTATATTGTGTGGGGGCGTAGATGAAGTTTACCAGAGTTGTCGCAATTGCCGTGATCTTGGGGTCAGTGACCATCGGAGCGCTGCACGCGCAGTCCTTCCAGACCCAGCCATCGGAATTCCCGCCTGCGTCCTATAAGGGCAAGCAATATGTGGACAGCAAGGGATGTGTTTACATCCGCGCTGGCATCGACGGGAATGTGACCTGGGTTCCGCGGGTGTCGCGCAAGCGCCAGGGCGTGTGCGGGTTCCAACCCTCCAACGTCGGCACGGCTGCGGCTAATC
>JBFGFW010000147.1:0-6292 GCA_041579395.1 Sulfitobacter sp. | reverse complement strand
GCGGGGGTGCCGGGACGGGTCGAGTATTTGAACGAATACGCGTAGCCATATTTGACCTCGCGGACCAGATCCATCGTCGCCTCGAAATCGGCATCGGTTTCTTCGGGGAAGCCCACGATGAAATCACCCGACATCACAATATCGGGACGCGCGGCGCGGATCCGCTCGATCAGCCGAAGGTAGCTGTCGGCGGTGTGGCTGCGGTTCATCCGTTTCAGAATGCGGTCTGATCCCGATTGCACCGGCAGATGCAGATACGGCATCAGTTTGTCGACCTCGCCATGCGCCGCAATCAGCGCGTCGTCCATGTCGTTGGGGTGGCTGGTCGTATAGCGGATGCGTTCCAGCCCGTCGATCTTGGCCAATGCGCGGATCAGGCGGGCCAGTGTGTAATCGGCCCCCTCGAGACCGATACCGTGATAGGCGTTCACGTTCTGGCCCAGCAAGGTGATCTCGCGCACGCCGCGTTCCACCAGTTCGCGGGCTTCGGTCAACACACGCGTTGCGGGCCGCGACACTTCGGCACCGCGGGTATAGGGCACGACGCAGAAGGCGCAGAATTTGTCGCAGCCTTCCTGAACCGTCAAAAAGGCCGAGGGCGCACGCCGAGCCTTGCCGCGCCCCTTCATCTTTTCAAACTTGTCCTCTTCGGGGAAATCCGTGTCCAGCGCGGACAGACCACTGCGCACGCGGGCCTCCATCGCGGGCAGACGGTGATAGGATTGCGGGCCAACCACCAGATCGACGGCGGGCTGGCGGCGCATGATCTCGGCCCCTTCGGCCTGTGCGACGCAGCCGGCCACGCCAATCTTCAGATCGGGATTCAACGCCTTCAGAGGTTTCAGCCGTCCCAGTTCGGAATAGACTTTTTCGGCGGCCTTTTCGCGGATGTGACAGGTGTTCAGCAAGATCATGTCGGCATCGGCTGCTGTCTTGGTTTCGACATAGCTGTCGCCCAACGCTTCGGCCATACGTTCACTGTCATAGACGTTCATCTGGCAACCGTAGGTCTTGATGAACAGCTTTTTTGGCGCGGTCATGGCGGGGTCCGTTGCTGCATACTGTGAAAGCCGTCGTCTAGCAGTGCCAGCGTTCTCTTGCAATGCATGCCGAATTGGCCGATCTAGAACTGACACCAACTGATCCCGAGGGCCCATGCACTATCGCAGTCTTGATCATTTCCTAACCGATGGCAAAGCGGCGCTGGCGAAAGGCCCGATCGCACTGATCCTGGTCGAGGATGACGTCGAGGTGGACACCACCCTGCGCCACCACCAGCAGTCTGGTTTCACCAAGGTGATCGCATTCATGCCGGCAAGCTTTGACCTCGCAAGGGACGTGGCCGAAGCGGTGATCCGGGTCGATTACGATTTGTACCGCGATCACGCGATGGAAAACGTCATCAACCGGGTGATCGATGCGGCTTCGGGGCAATGGCTGTATTTTTGCTATAATGCCGAATACCTGTTCTTTCCGTTCTGCGAATCCCGCAGTGTCATCGAGATGCTGGCGTTTCACACCGAAGAACGGCGCGGCAGCATGTTGACCTATGTTGTCGATCTCTATGCCGATGATCTGGACAAGCATCCCGACGCGGTGTCGCTGGAAAAGGCGCATCTGGACCGTTCAGGCTATTATGCGCTGGCACGGCCCGATCCTGCACCGCCAAACCACCCCAAGGACCGGCAGCTTGATTTCTTTGGTGGCCTGCGCTGGCGTTTCGAAGAACACGTGCCCGCAGCGCGGCGCAAGATTGATCGCATTTCTCTGTTTCGCGCCAAACCGGGCCTGCGCATCCGCGACGATCACACCTTTAACGACGAAGAATACAATACCTACGCCTGCCCCTGGCATCACAACATCACCGCAGCCGTCTGTTCGTTCCGCACCGCCAAGGCACTTAAAAAGAACCCCGGCAGCAAGTTCGAGATCAGCACCTTCAAATGGCACAACTCAGCCCCGTTTGAATGGCATTCCCGGCAATTGCTGGATCTGGGACTGATGGAACCGGGGCAGTGGTTCTAGCCACAGGACGCTATGCCTGACGGGTGAACAGCACCGGAAACCAATCTGTGCGCAGGCGCTGGCCCTGCTGCATGTCGTGGCCCGGAAACGGTGGCGACGTCGGGCCGGGTCGCTGGGTATAGGTCGCGTCATCCCCCACCATCCGCAGCGAAAAGGCCCGCCGCCGCGATGTCGACCGGTTGCCGCGTGCGCCGTGCAGGGTACCGAAATTGAAAGCCACGGCATCGCCGGGTTCCATCGGCCATTCGCGCACCTCCATTCCATCGGCGTCGGGGTCCGGTACCGGCATATAGGGTTCTGGATCAAAGAACGCGTCGCCCTTGACCCAACGTGTCGGCAGCACCGGCTTGTCCCAGCGATGTGATCCGGCGACGCAGCGCAGCGTGGCTTCGCTTACCGGGTCCAGCGGAGACCAGAAGCTGACGTTCTGCCGGCCTTCGACAAAATAATAGGGACCATCTTGATGCCACGGCGTCGCCATCGACGTTCCGGGTTCCTTGACCAGCACATGATCGTGAAACAACTGCGCTGTCTGGCTTTGCATCAGATCGGCCGCGACCTCGGCGGCGGCTGAAGTGCGGATGACGTCGGCAAATTCGGGGATGCGCTCCCAATTGCAGTAATCGTCGAAAAAGCGCCCCGTTTCGCCCGGTTTGTCGTTGTTGGACGCATAGGGGCCAGGGTTTTCCATGTTGCGCGCTATGCCGTCCCGCAGGGTTTCGACATGATCGGCAAACAGCCCTTTGATCAATACGACGCCATCGCGCTGATAAGTGTCAATCTGGTCTTGGGTGATCAAGGGATGAGGCATCGCACGCTCGTTGCTGGGGATCTGACCCGCAGCTTACGAAGCGTCCCGCCGCTGGTCCAGCGGATTAGTTTTTGCGCCGCAGGCGAATGACCACATCCACCGATGCGATCTCGGCACCGTCGGGGGCATTGGGCAATTGTGCAATCACCAGCTGGTCTGACGGAGCATCGGTCAGCCGCGCCTCGTCTTCCCAATAGAAATGCGGATGATCATGGGTGTTGGTGTCGAAATAGCTTTTCGATCCGTCAACGGTGACTTCCTGCAGCAGCCCCGCGTCGCAGAACGCGCGCAAGGTGTTGTATACGGTCGCCAGTGACACGGCCTCCCCCTGGCCCTTTGCCGCCTCGAACAGGCTTTCGGCAGTGACGTGGCGATGCTGCCCGTCGCCCACCAGCAAATGCGCAAGCGTCATCCGCTGGCGCGTCGGACGCAGGCCCGCCTTGGAAAGCCACTTTGAACTGATCTGCTGCGTCGCCTGGGTCATCGCTCACTCTTTGTCGGTCGTTGTCCTATATAAAGGACAAATCGCAATGTTTTCAATTGAAAACCCCAGCCGTCTGCCGCGCCAGCGCACTTGCAGGACCAGCAGGCGCAATGCTAGACCCTCGATGACGTATATTTCAGCGAGCAGGAGCCGCACCCCTATGGCCGATTATCCCACCAGCTTTGACAAAGAAGGTCTGTTGAAATGCGCCCGCGGCGAGCTTTTCGGCCCCGGTAACGCGCAAGTGCCTGCCCCGCCGATGCTGATGATGGACAGGATCACGGATGTTTCTGCCGACGGCGGCGCGCATGGCAAGGGTCATATCACGGCCGAATTCGACATCACCCCCGACCTGTGGTTTTTCGAGTGCCACTTCCCCGGCAACCCGATCATGCCCGGCTGTCTGGGTCTGGACGGTCTTTGGCAACTGACCGGGTTCAATCTGGGCTGGCGCGGCTGGCAGGGGCGCGGTTATGCCTTGGGCGTGGGCGAGGTCAAGCTGACCGGCATGGTGCGCCCGGACCGCAAGATGCTGACCTACAAGATCGACTTTACCAAGGCCATCCAGACCCGGCGGCTGACCATGGGCGTGGCCGATGGCATCGTCGAGGCGGACGGTGAAGTGATCTATATGGTCAAGGATATGAAAGTCGCGCTAAGCGAAAGCTGACCCGACACATGACTTGATTTGTCGCAGCGTTGGCGGCAAATGAAGAATAATGGCGCAAAGCCGGTCAGATTACAGGCCGGTCATTGCGCTCAACAGGGCACAAGCCCGTATCGATCAAGGGAGTGCGCCCATGCGCCGCGTCGTCGTCACAGGGTTGGGGATCGTCTCATCCATCGGAAACAACGCTGAGGAAGTGCTAGCGTCCCTTAAGGCCGGGACCAGCGGCATCGAGGCCAGCCCCACCATGGCTGAACATGGCTTTCGCAGCCGCGTCGCCGGAACGCTGAAAATCGACGTCGCCGATCATATCGACAAACGCGCGCTGCGGTTCATGGGCGGCGGGGCGGCCTATGCCTACATCGCCATGGCGCAGGCGATCGCAGATGCGGGGCTTGGCGAAGATCAGGTCAGCAACATCCGCACCGGTCTTGTCGCGGGATCGGGCGGGCCATCGACGTCAGCACTGTTCACTGCCCACAACGTAGTGCGCGACACCGGGGCGACCAAGCGGATCGGGCCATTCGCCGTGCCCAAGTGCATGTCCTCGACCGTCAGTGCGAACCTGTCGACAGCGTTCAAGATCAAGGGCATCAATTATTCGATCACATCGGCCTGTTCGACCTCGCTGCATTGCATCGGCAACGCGGCAGAGCAGATCATGATGGGCAAGCAGGACGTGATGTTCGCAGGCGGCGGCGAGGAGTTGGACTGGACCCTGTCGTGCCTTTTTGACGCCATGGGCGCGATGAGCAGCAAGTACAACGACGCCCCCGAAACAGCGAGCCGCGCCTTTGACGCCAACCGCGACGGGTTTGTCATCTCGGGCGGCGGCGGCATGCTGGTGCTTGAGGAACTGGAACATGCCAAAGCGCGCGGTGCCACGATCTATGCCGAAGTCACCGGCTATGCGGCCACATCCGACGGCCACGACATGGTGGCCCCGTCGGGCGAAGGCGGCGAACGCGCGATGCGACTGGCGCTGGAAACCCTGCCCGAGGGCCGCAAGGTCGGCTATATCAACGCGCACGGCACATCGACGCCCGTGGGCGATGTGGGCGAAATCGAGGCCGTGCGCCGGGTCTTTGGCCAAGGGTCCACGCCGCCCGTCAGTTCGACGAAATCCATGACCGGCCACGCCCAAGGTGCCGCTGGCGCGTTAGAGGCTATTTTCTGTCTGCTGATGCTCAAGCATGACTTCATCGCCAAATCCATCAACGTCGTTGATCTGGACCCCAAGCTGGACGCGGCCGAGATCGCGCTTGAGCGGGTGGACAATGCGGGCCTTGATTCCGTGATGACCAATTCATTCGGGTTTGGCGGCACAAACGGGTCGATGATCCTGTCCAGATACAAAGATTGAGAGCAGCACATGTCAGATATGCTTAAGGGAAAACGCGGCCTGATCATGGGCGTCGCCAACGAGCGGTCGATCGCCTGGGGCATTGCGCGCGCGATGGCAGAGGCCGGGGCGGAATTGGCGTTCACCTATCAGGGTGATGCATTTGGCACGCGTCTGAAACCGCTGGCTGAATCAGTAGGGTCCGATTTCATGGTTGATGTGGACGTCACCGATGATGCGTCGCTGGATGCCGCGTTTGAACAATTGGCAGACCGCTGGCCCACGATTGATTTCGTCGTCCATGCAATCGCATTTTCGGACAAAGCGGAGTTGACGGGGCGGTTTTTGAACACCTCGCGCGCGAACTTCAAACATTCGCTGGATATCTCGGCCTATTCCTTCATCGAAATTGCCCGCCGCGCCTATCCGTTGATGAAAGACAATGGCGGAACATTGATGACGCTGACCTATCAGGGATCGAACCGCGTCGTGCCGAATTACAACGTGATGGGGGTTGCCAAGGCGGCGCTTGAATCTGCCACGCGGTATCTGGCAAACGACTTGGGCCCTGACGGCATCCGCGTCAACGCGATCAGTCCCGGCCCGATGAAAACGCTGGCCGGTGCCGCGATTGGCGGGGCGCGCAAGACCTACAAGCACACCGACATGAACGCGCCCCTGCGTGCCAATGCAACACTTGAAGCCGTGGGCGGTACTGCCGTTTATCTGGCGTCGGATGCTGGGGCCTGCACCACGGGCGAGATCATCCGCGTCGATGGCGGGTTCCACGTGCTGGGGATGCCGCAGGCGGAGTATTTGTAGGCAAGGCTGGAGGGGGGGGGGGGGCGATAGCGGTTGTCTCCGGTAACGTTCTGGATGTTGACCGTTCCCAACACTTCTCCCTGTTCGTCGCCAACATATATTTTCGTAAGGCGGATATAGCCTTGTTGTTGGCACGTTTGC
>JBFGFW010000146.1:0-6312 GCA_041579395.1 Sulfitobacter sp. | reverse complement strand
CCAGTCGTGACAAAGATTTCGGCGAAGATTGCCAGCAAGAAGATCGTCTGGATCAGCAAGACGATGGTGATGGCGCGGCTGAGGTGCGGCAGCGTTATAAAAGCAAAACGTTTTATCGGCGGCGCGCCATCCATTTCTGCGGCCTCCAACTGCTCGCTGTCGAGCGACTGGATCGCGGTCAGCAAGATCAGCGTGGCAAAGGGCAACCATTGCCAGGAAACGATCAGCACGATAGACGCAAGCGACGCCTCCGACAGCCAAGATACCGGTTCCGCGCCGAAAAAACGCCACAGATGGGCGAAAAGGCCGTTGGTCGGATCCATGAACATGTTTTTCCATACCAACGCGGAAACGGTGGGCATGACGAAGAACGGCGCGATGATCAGAATGCGAACGACCCCTTGGCCCCACATCGGCTGATTAAGCAGAATGGCAAGAAGCACCCCGAACACGATGGTGATCGCCAACACGCCGCCGACGATGATCAATGTCGCCGAAACGGATGGCCAGAACGCGCTGGAACTGACGAAACGCACGTAGTTTTCGAAACCGACCCACCCAAGATCACCGCCACGCATGGGCAGGTATTTCTTGAACGAGAACAACAGTGTCATCACAAGGGGGACAAGCATCCAGCCGAGAAGCAGAATGACGGCAGGGGCCATCATGATGCGGGCGGCATATCGGGAATGTTGGGTTGCCATCCGGCATACCTCCTTTGTTGATCGCCCCTCGGCTATCCTGAATGGCGCTGCGATAGGAGAAAATCGTTCTTCGGGGGGCAGATCTATCCGCCCCCCGGATGTTCAGAGCGCTTAGCGGTAGCCGGCGGCTTCCATTGCGTCGTTGGTCAGTGCCTGCGCCTTCGCGAGCGCTTCATCGACGGTCTGCTGACCGGCGTAGACCGCCGAGAATTCCTGGCTGACTTCGGTTGCGATGCCCGCAAACTCGGGGATCGCGACGAACTGAACGCCGACATAAGGAACGGGATCGACTGTCGGGTTCTTTGGATCGGCCGCATTGATCGACTCAAGCGTCATGGCGGCAAAAGGAACGTCCTTGTAGTTGGCGTTCTCGTAGAGCGACGTACGGGCACCTGGAGGCACGTTTGCCCAACCTTCGTTGGCCGCGACCAACTCGATGTACTCTTTCGAAGTCGCCCATTCGATGAACTCTTTTGCGGCGGCTTCTTTCTGCGTACCAGAGGGGATCGCCAGCGCCCAGGCCCAAAGCCAGTTCGCGTTCTTTCCCTTGCCCGTGTTTGGTGCCAGCGCAAAGCCAACCTTGTCAGCCACGGTCGAGTCCTTCGGGTTGGTCACAAAGGATGCCGCAACAGTCGCGTCGATCCACATGCCGCATTTGCCTTGCTGGAACAGGTTCAGGTTTTCGTTGAAACCGTTCGTGGCATAGCCGGTGGGCCCGGATTCGTTCATCATGTCGACAAAGAACGTCAGCGCCTCTTTCCAAGCGGGCTGATCGAACTGGGCATTCCAGTCTTCGTCGAACCAGCGTGCGCCGAACGAGTTTGCCGTCACCGTGATGAACGCGCCGCCTTCACCCCATCCGGCCTTGCCGCGCAGGCAGATCCCGTTGATGTCGTTGTCGCGGTCGGTCATCGCCGCCGCGGCTTCGCGGATGAAGTCCCATGTCGGGGCTTCGGGCATTTCCAGACCGGCCTTTTCCATCAGGTCGGTACGGTACATGATCATCGAGCTTTCACCGTAGAACGGGGCCGCGTAAAGCGTGCCGTCGTAGCTCAATCCCTCGCGCATGGCGGGCAGGATGTCATCGGCGTCATATTCGGCCGAAAGATCGTCAAGCGGGACCAACCAGTCGTTGGCCGCCCAGATCGGCGTCTCGTACATGCCAATGGTCATGATATCGAACGAGCCGCCCTTGGCCGCGATGTCTGTCGTGACGCGCTGGCGCAGAACATTTTCTTCCAATGTCACCCACTCAACCGTGTGCCCGGTCTTTTTGGTGAATTCGTCTGTATAGCCCTGCATGCGGATCATGTCGCCGTTGTTCACTGTCGCGATGACCAGGTTTTCGGCGATTGCGCCGCCTGCCGTCACAAGCGCCAAGGCCGTTGCTGAATAAAGTGCTAATCTAAATGACATCCCAAATGCCCTCCCTGTTAGATGATAGAACAAAATTACAAGCAGGCGTGACGCGTAGTCAATTATAATTTATCGCGCGTAAAGATATTTTGAGTGCTTGGATGAAATCAATAACTTAAGCTGAATCCCGCATGACTAACCGCCCTTCAAATGTGGTCTCTATCCGATCAGAAAGGCGTTCTTCGTGTTCTAGCATCCCGAAAAGATCGCTCACGGCCCGATTCGCGATAGCTTCGTAATCCTGGGCGATTGTCGTCAGCGGGGGGCACGTGAATCTGGAATACGGGTGGTCGTCATGACCTGCGATCCGGATGTCACAGTCCACCCCATGCCCCACGCGCAGACCAAGGCCGTACGCTGCCGAGAGCATGCCAATTGCCAGACGATCATTGCTGCACAGAATGGTGTTAGTCTTGAACGCTTTGGACGACAAAAGCCGCCCCCCTTCGATGCTGCCGATTTCCTCGAACTTCCAGCCTTCACCCTCAGCCTGAAAGATCTTTGGCTCATGGCCGTGCCGCTCCATGCTTTCGACGTAAGCTTGGTGACGCTTGTTGGCATTCGGGTTTGGCGGGGTTTTCATCTCAAAGAAACAAGGCGCTTCGCCACTGCGGCACAGATATTCCACCATCAGATCAACGCTTTGAAAATTGTCTGTCCCGACAAACGCCTTGCCGATGTCATCAATGTTGGCGTCGAACAGAACGAGTGGGAAATCCTTGTCGAAGGCGTGAATTGCGTCATAGTCGGACATTCGCCCGAACGGTGCAAGCAGCACCCCCGCCGGCTTGAGCGACCTGAGCGAATTCAGGTTGTCCCGTTCCATTTCCGCCTTGCCATGCGAGCTGAGCAAGATGGGACTGTACCCCGCGTCAATGCAGGCCAGTTCAACACGTCGCGCGATTTCAGAGAAAAACGGGTCGGCCAGATTTGGCACCACGACGCCAATGTTCTTTGTCGTGCGCCTGTTCTGGTTCATCGCAAAGACATTGGGCTGGTAGTCGTGCTTTTTCAGCGCCGCCTCGATCTTCGCACGCGTTGTCACGCGGACACTTCCAGGGTCGTTGAAATATTTCGAAACAGTAGGGCGTGAGATGCCGCTTACCGACGCGAATTCTTCCATATTGCGAATTTTAGACTGACCCATTTTTACACCTGAATTTTAATAAGGTATCGCGCGGTAACTTTTTTAACGTAGAAGTAAGGCGTTGAAAAGGTCAAGGTGCGAGGTCGTTTCGAGCTGCGTACGCTTTGAACAGTTTGAACGGCGAAATAAGGATGCCACGCGGCGTGCACCGATCATGATCCAAGTGTTGCATTGATGATGAAACGCGCTGCACGTCGTCGATAGGATGAACCGGGAATCCTCCTTTATTTCAATCTACCGATCTGTCCTACGGATGAGGATGGCATGCAGCAGATAAGTAGGCGCAGAACAGAAATTCTGTTGCAAGGAAGCTTTACCCAGAGCAAGGTGTTACGGTGACGGCCCACGTTTGGTGATTTCCCTGAAGTAAGTATTGATGTTGAAGATTTGATATCTGCGTTGCCCGCGTTTCGCGGATTGCGTGTACTGCAATGATATTCTGTGCGCCCGTTTCTGGGTTACGAAATGATGCGAACACTCCAATGCCGGACGGGTTCGGGAGCAGGCAGAGACCGCTTTTAAGCGGCATGTACGGTACCTTTCGAGCGCACGCGAAGCTGTCAATTACTGTAGCGTCGCACAGGCCAAAGTGTGGGTGTGCACGACTTGGTGGCTAATTTTGTTGTTTCGAACAGCCCGGATTTTTCTGGTTGAGATAACGCCAGGACCAAAAGCAGAGGCAAAGGAGATTTACTCTGGACCCCGACGATCAGAAGTTTGACGTTGACGCGACGCTTAGTACGATCGGGCGGCAGTATGTGCTGTTCAGTGCTCCGCTGCAGGCAATTTTCGAGGTCAATGAGACGGCCGCCTATATCTGGAAGGCCATCGAAAGCGGCGCGCCGATGCGCGAGATCGTTCAGGTCTTGGTGGATGGCGGGGCTTCTGTCGAGCAGGCGCGGACCACCTTGGACACTGCCCTTGGCGACTGGCAGTCCCAAGAGTTGATACATCCCAATCTGACGTCGATTCAGCTTGATGAGAGCCAACGAAGACACCAGCATCTCGCGGTTTCCGACACGCGTGTCCGGCTTACCTACCCAAAATGGTGTGCCGACAGCGTGCCCGCGTTTTTCAATCACCTCGAAACCGATGAGACTGACGGCCAGGTGCAATGGGAGGTTGCGGAAAACGCTGGGCGGTTTCACCTGTTTCGAGAGGGGGAGTGGATCGACGCGTGTGGCCAGGATGAGTTGCCGACCGTGCTGAAAGGCCATCTTCTCAGCGAAACGCTGGACGGGGAGGACTATGAATTCGCGGTTCATGCCGCGACGTTGTTCGCGGACGATCGTGCGCTGTTGCTTTTCGGTAGGCCGGGTGCCGGCAAGACGACGTTGGCTCTTGGCCTTGTGCACGCCGGGTTTGGGTTTGGCGGCGACGATGTTGCCCTGTTCAGACCGGGGGGGCTTTGCAGGCCGCTCCCTTTTGCGTCAGCGGTGAAAACCGGGTCCATGCGTCTTCTTAAGGAACAAGTTCCCGGTCTCGCGCAGATCCCGGCGTTTCGTCGGCCAGACCGAAAGCGCGTCCGCTACGTTGTCCCGGATACACCTGTCGCGACAGCGGATCGCGAAGTCGGGTGGATCTTCCTGCTTGATCGACGCCCGGAGTGCGCACCCCGGCTCCACCCCGTTTATGCGGGCGAAGCACTGCAAGGCGTTCTTGCGGACTCTTCTGCGAAAACTGGCGAACTTACTGAAACCGCTTTCAATGCCCTCGTGCATGCCGTCGCTTCCGCGCAGGTCTATCGGCTAACTTATTCCGGTCTGGGCGACGCCGTGGAACTTATCGGGAGAACCTGCAAATGAGCCTTCGGCCACATCCCTTCGACAGCTTGATTGCCGGATTGCGCGGCCAAGCGTCCGAAACACTGGACTGGAGCCCGATCATCGGGCTGGCAAACCACACGCTGCTTACACCATCCCTTTACGCAGCGCTTGTGCAAAGCCAACAGATCGAAAAACTGCCCGAAGATGCGCGAAATTATCTTCGGTTCGTGGCGCAAAGCAATCACGAGCGCAACATCCGGCTGCGGGCGCAGCTGTACGAGGCCATCGCGGCATTCAATGAGGCCAAAATCACCCCCTTGCTCTTGAAGGGCGCGGTGCCCCTGTTTCTGGCAGACGATGACAAAATGCCGGACCGGATGACCAGTGACCTTGACGTGGCAGTCGACAAGTCCGAGATGCCAGCGGCGCTGGCCTGCCTCGAAACGCTTGGATACCAACCCGTAGATGATTTTCGTGGCATGGCGCGACCACAGGATGTTGGCCTGTTTGAACTGCGCCCTAAAAGAGAGGGCATCATCGATGCATTCTCCGAAGAGGTCGAGCGCGCGGGCAGTGTCGCCGTTATTCCCTCCCTCAACTCCCGTGCAGAACATTGGCTGCTTCACGATCTGATCAAGGAAGGCGATTTCATTCGCGGCAGACTTGATTTGCGGCATTTGCACGATTTGGCAAAATTGTCCACTTACGGTGAGGTGGACTGGGCGCAGATACGTGCCGCGTTGCCGGACCGGACAAGCTGCACCGCGCTTGATGTGCAGACCTACGCGATGTGCGATTTGTTTGGTGTAGACGTACCGGGCGATGACCTGCACGGCCCTTCTATCAGGTTTCACCATTGGCGGCGAACATACCCGGCAAGGCATCCGTTTGCGGGGGCCCCACTGCGCATTTTGGGAAATCTGGTGTGGGGGGTGCGGCGCGCGTCGCGGCTGAAGGCGCTAAGCCAAAACGGCGTAGGTGAGGCGCTTCGACGTGTCATGCAAATAGTATTCGAACAGCGCCCCCGCGCCAAGCTTTAGTGAATCACGTGACACCTTTATGGTGTATTTTTCGTGAAAAATATGGTAAGAATCGTGCATTAACTTCATACGTTTATTGGGGATCGACAAATGAATGAATTGCATGATGGCCGTTCGGACGAGTTGGCGGCGGAAGCCATGGCCCGGCGTAATTTTCTTAAATCCGCTGGAAAATTTGCGGCTGTGACGCCGCCAGCAATCGTTTTACTTCTTGGTACAACCTTGGGATCCAAGGCGAT
>JBFGFW010000145.1:0-6343 GCA_041579395.1 Sulfitobacter sp. | reverse complement strand
TGGACGCGCCTATAAAGTCGGCAAGTTCAGCTTCATGGGCAATGCCCGTGCCAAGGCCGTGTTTGCGGGCGAAGGTTTCGTCAAGATTATCGCGGACAAGGAAACCGACCGCATACTGGGCGCGCATATCATCGGACCAGCGGCGGGGGATCTGATCCATGAGGTGTGCGTGGCGATGGAGTTCGGGGCCTCGGCGCAGGATCTCGCGATGACCTGCCACGCGCATCCGACTTATTCCGAAGCGGTGCGCGAAGCGGCATTGGCTTGTGGTAGTGGCGCAATCCACATGTGATCGGCGGTTGATGACCTGCGGTACCGGGGCGCTGCCGTCGCCCATTGGGCTGAACCCAATGGCGTACGATGGCAACTCCCCGGGATATTTTACAGCCAGAGAAGGCTCAGGTATCGTCAGCCGACCACATGGTTTTGGCGGCACGGCCAGCCCATGCGGTATCATAATCAGCGCCGCCTTCTTCGCCTGACGTGATTTCGGCCATCATCTGGCCGATCGTTGGCAAACCATCGCTGTCGTTGCGGCCCGCCCAAGTGTCGGCGCGCATCAGGGCGCGGGCGCATTGGCTGTAAACCTCGGCGATATGTACCACGATAACCGTTGCAGGCAGATGGCCGCGTTTCTCAAAACGGGCCCGCAGATCGGAATCGTCGGTGACGACGCCGGTGCCGTTGATCCGCATCACGTTGTTCGAACCGGGCACGAGAAACATCAGCGACAGGCGTCCGTCGCAAACAATGTTGCGCAAGCTGTCGAGCCTTTGATTGCCGCGCCAGTCCGGCAGGATCAGGGTCCTGGCATCCAGTTCCTGCACCACGGGGCCTTCATCGCCGCGCGGACTTGCGTCGGTCCCTTCGGGGCCCACGGTGGACAAAATGCAAAGCCGCGATGCCATGATCCACTTGCGGTAAAGCGGCGTCAGATGGTTTGTGACCTTGCGCAATGACACGGTGCCAGGGGTGCCATATAGCGCCTTCAGGCTAGCAATATCGTCAATCGGGCGCATAAAAGCCAGCTTCGCGAAGCAGCGCATCCGAGCGCGCTTCGACGCGCATTTCAAGCAGCTTCATGAATTCGGCACGTGGCAAACCGGGTGGAATCGGATCCATAAATTCGACCACGGCAACCCCCGGACGGCGGTAAAGCCCACGGCGCGGCCAAAAGTACCCCACATTCGTCGCCACAGGTACGCAGACCTGCCCCAGTTGTTCGTAAAGCGCTGCGGTCCCCGCCTTGTACGGCTTTGATGCACCGGGCGCGACCCGCGTGCCTTGCGAATAAATGATCAGCTGCCCCGGTTCCAGATCGCCGCCTTTGACATCTGCCAGCATCTTGGCAATCGCCTGTCCGCGTTTGCCCCGGTCAACGGCGACCATCTTCATGCGCTTGGCATATTGGCCGATCACAGGCATCCACAAGATCTCGCGCTTCATGATGAATTTTGCCCGCGGCAAGGCAGCAAAGATCATCAGGATATCAAGGAAGGACTGGTGTTTTGCCGCAATCAGCTTGGCCCCGTCAGGCACTTCGCCGCGCACTTCGCAGCGCAACCCAATAATCCATTCGGCAGCCCAGAACACACTTCTTGAATAGGCTTTGCAGCATGCATAGGCCCCATTCAACGAAAACAGCGCCCAAGGTGCGTAAAACAGTCCAATCACCGGCATGGAGACCGTGGCGTAGCTGATAAACAATAACGATCGGATCCACTGCAGCATCAGGCAAGCTCCTTTAACGTGCGCCGTGCGGCGGCACCTGTGGCGGCAAAAGCGACGGCTCCGGCCAGCAAGGGAATCAGCAGCGGTACCACCCAATGCCACCCCTGAAAGCCAAGCCCTGTCAAAAAGCCGCCAGCGTCTTCCGTGCTTGGCAAAGCCAGAATCGCCAGCATCCCCAGCACCGTGCCGGCTGCGGCACCCGTCAGCGCACGCAGAGTAAAGCGCCGGATGAAGGCCTGCGCGATATAGCCGTCGGTCGCGCCGACCAACCGTAACACCGCAATCACCTGCGCGTTTGCCGACAGCGCGGCATTGGCAGCCAACGTGACCATCGCCGCCATCGTGGCGGTGATCAGAAGCGTCGAAATCCACCCCAGCAGCTTTAGCCGGGACGCCGCCTTGACCAGCGGCGCACGCCAGCGGCTGTGATTGTCCAGAACGGCACCGGGCACTTCGGCGGCCAGACGCAGGCGCAAGCCATCGACGTCCATGCCATTGTCGTTTTCGATGATCTCGATCAGACGCGGCACCGGCAACGCGTCTATCGCCAATTCCGATCCGAACCATGGAGCCAGAAGGGCTTGTTGTTCAGCGTCTGTCAGCGCGCGAGCAGAGGCAACGCCCTTGGTTGTTTCAAGGATGCGCAGCGCCGCGTCGGTCTGGGCCGCCCGCTGATCAACTGGGGCAACTACGCGGATCGTCGCCGTCCGCGCCAATTCCTGCCCCCAGACGTTAGCCAACCGACCCGATGCCAGCGACAGTGCCAGCGCGAATACTGCAAGAAACGCCATTGTGGCCGACGCGAATAGTGTCAGCTGGGCTGTGTAACCCGACGGCGGGACAACCCTGTCCGCCTGGCGATCACCCTTCCACAGGGCACCGAATGCGATGCGCGTCATCTTCACAGGTCGGCCCCCGCCAATTGAATTCTGCGGTTCGCAATCCGCAGAACACGCGCCTGCACCTGCGCCTTGGTCGCGCGGATCAGGCTTAGATCGTGGGTCGCGATCAAAACTGTTTTGCCCATCTTGTTCAGCTCGACCAGCAAACGGAGTAACCGCTGGGACATCTCCCAGTCGACGTTCCCGGTCGGTTCATCGGCCAGCACCACATCGGGCGACATGATCACGGCCCGCGCCAGCGCCGCGCGCTGACGTTCGCCCCCCGACAATTCAGGCGGCAACGCATCGGCGCGGTTGGTCAACCCGACCCATGACAGCAATTCCGAAAGATCCTCGCCCCCGGTTTCGGCATGACGACCGGAAACTGTCAGCGGCAAACTGATGTTTTCAGCCACCGGTAGATGGTTCAGAAACTGGCAATCCTGATGCACGACGCCCACGCGGCGGCGCACCATCGCAATATCGTCGCGTTCCATGCTGCGCACATCACTGCCAAACAACGTCACGTGCCCGGCAGTCGGCAGCAGCGCGCCATAGCACAGTTTCATCAGCGTGGTTTTGCCCGCCCCCGACGGGCCGGTCAGGAAATGAAACGATCCCGGTGCCAACTTGACCGAAATATCGGACAGCAACTCACCCCCGCCATAGCTATAGGCCACGTTTTCAAACTCGATCACTAGCGTATCCTGACTGGTTTGAATTGTTGTGCCTCAGCACCGCTTGGGTTTCAATCCACACCAACGCAGGCTTTGCATGAAGATTGCACTTTTCCTGCGGTTTTCTAAGACCTAAGGTTACTTACATGCGAAAACGATGAGGTTTCCAATGGCTGCGGACACGATATGAGATTGATCTGTCCCAATTGCGATGCGCAGTATGAAGTCCCCGACGAAGTCATGCCGACGTCCGGGCGCGATGTCCAATGTTCGAACTGCGGCCAAACCTGGTTTCAGCATCACCCCGATCACATGCCTGACGAAGACTTTGATGGTTTGGATGCCGCCGCGCCCGCCCCCGACGAAGAAGTGGCCCCGCCCCCTGCCCCTCCGTCGCCGCCAAAGCCCGCGCCAGAGCGAAAGAAGCTTGATCCGTCGGTTGCGGACATTCTGCGCCAAGAGGCGGAAGCCGAACAGGAATCGCGCCGTCGGCGGCAGGCGGAAACACTGGAAAGCCAGCCGGACCTTGGTCTGGGTGACGGCGACCAACCCAGCGAAGGTGAACGTGCCCGACTTGCCAAGGCGCGCACCGCGCGGCTGCGTGGCGAAGAAACGCGATCGGTGTCAGAAGCCAAGGCGACCGCCGCAGCCGTCGGGTCACGTCGCGATCTGCTGCCCGACATCGAAGAGATCAACTCGACCTTGCGCTCTGGCACAGAGCGTCGTTCCTCGACTCAAACAATCGACGCTGAATCCGACTTTAGCGACTATGACCACGAAGAGCGTCGCGGGTTTGGCAAAGGCTTTTTGTCAGTTGTGGTTTTAATGACGCTTTTGGTTTTGATTTACGTCTTTGCCCTGCAGATCGCCAATGCGGTGCCGCAGGCTGACCCCCATCTGTCGGCCTATGTCGCCAAGGTGGACGCGGCGCGGCTTTGGCTGGACGGATTGCTAACGGGCACCTTGCAATGGCTTGATGACAAGGCGTCACAGTCCGGCAACTGATAACCTGTAGCGGACAGGCTGCCATTCGGTTCCTCTCAGAACCGGTCGAGCAGCCTGTTCAGATAATCGCGTTCTACTTCGGGACGTGTTGTTTCACCGGACCGGCGCCTGATCTCGTCCAGCAGCTTGCGCGCGCGACCATAGGCATCCTTGTCCATCGCCAGACCACCTTCGGTGCTTTGCCCGCCTTTTGAGGATTGATTGCGGCCTAACGGATCGGGACGTTCTGCGCCTTGGCTGCCTTCGGCCGTGCCTTGCCCCGGTTCATTTTGATCCTGCTGGGCCATCGCGTCACCCAAAGCGCGCATACCCTCGCGCAGCGCCTCCATAGCCTGCGCCTGATTGTCGATAGCGTCGGCCAGGTCATCACGGCGCAGCGCGTCTTCCGCACCGTCCATCGCGCGCCCGGCACGGTCCAAAGCGTCGCGCGCTCCATCTCCCTCCGGGGTGCCGCCGCCCGGGAGACGCCCTTCCTGGCGGCGCAATTCATCGCGCAGCGCCTGCTGGCGGTCGGCGATTGATCCCTGCCCCTGGCCGGGTTGCGCTTGCCCGTTGTTCTGTCCCGGCTGCTGTCCTTGTTGACCTTGGCCTTGTTGCTGTCCGGGCTGCTGCCCCTGCTGGCCCTCGCCCTGCTGCTGGCCGGGTTGCTGGCCCTGTTGGCCTTGCTGGCCATTTGGATTGAACCGTTCCTGCAAATCGCGAAACGCCTGATCGCTCAACTTTTGTTGGTTGCGCAGGGTCTCTGCCAGCCCCTCCATCGCCTGCTCGCCCTGACTTTGACCGCCCTGTCCGGGCTGGCCTTGGGTCACGCGCATGTTCTCCATCAGTTCCTGCAACTCGCGCAGTGCCTGCTCGGCCTCGGCCATGCGCCCCTGTTCCATCAATTCCTGTATTCGGTCCATCATGCGCTGCAAATCGTCTTGGGTCATCTGCATGGTTTCACCCTGCGGACCCTGCTGCTGCTGACCGTCTTGACCTTCTTGTGCCTGCTGCCGCTGTAACTGGCGCATGTACTCTTCGGTTGCGCGGCGCAGTTCGTCCATCAATTCGGCGATTTCTTCCTTGGACGCGCCGTTCTTCATTGCCTCGGCCAGACGTTCCTGTGCGCGGCGCATGCGTTCCAGCGCATCGGCCAGCACGCCCTCTTCCAACTCAATCGCCAGATCCCAAAGATCATCGGCAATCTCGGCCTGTACATCGTCGGTCAAGCCATAGCTGGCGCGGATGTCCAGCCGATCAATCTGGCGGCGCAGGCGCAAGGCTGTCGTTTCCGACCGGAAGATATCCTGCGGACGGTATGCTACGGCCTTGAGGATTTGCGCCAGCCGCGCCGTGTTGGCCTTGGACCACAGCAGATCACGCCGCTGTTCAATCACGGCGGCGGCCAGCGGGTCGAAGAACCGCCGTCCGGGCAGGATCAAGTCGCCAGCTCCCGTCGAAGCCTGCTGTTCGGATGCGTCCAGAACGCTCAGCGTGATTTTCACCGGTAAGTTTGCCCACGGGTGTTTCGAGAAGTTGTCGATCAGGTTTTCTTCAAACGCGGCGCGGTCGCCCGAGATCGGCATGGGCAGCGGCACGATCAGTTCTGGCCGCGCATCGGGAGCGATGGCCAGACCATAACGGCGGTCGACCGACACCAGATCCAGCGTGATCCGCGCCTCACCGCCCTCGACGCCGTAATCATCCCGCGCGGCAAAGGGCAGGCGCATGTCACCCATGGCGGCCACTTCGGGCGGGCCCAAAATCTCGACCTCGGGCTTGGCGTCGGGCAACATCGTCACGGTCCATGCGCGCCCGCCGGGCCCGTCCACGCGGATTGTCCCGCTTTGGTTGACCTTGAAATCCACCGCCGAAACCTGGGCTGGGTCCTCTGCGATGTCAGCGCCGGATACGGTTTCACTGACCGACAGCGCGCCCACTTCGCCGTAAAGACGTACCGTGATCAAGGTGCCGCTTGGCAGGGTCAAAGGCCCTTCCTGCAGATCGGCCAGATAAAGCGTGGGCCGCCCGGTATAGCGTGGCGGTTCCGCCCAGCCTTCCCAGACCGGC
>JBFGFW010000144.1:0-6408 GCA_041579395.1 Sulfitobacter sp. | reverse complement strand
TGTTCTTCCTGCTGGCCTTTGATCTTTTCACCCATTACCGGCTGCGCCTTGGCCGGACGGAGGTCGCGTAATGGATCTGTCTGCTATCAATCCGGTTCTGTTCGTGGCGGGGTTTCTGGTTGCGGCCACGCCGCTGATCTTTGCAGCCTTGGGCGAACTTGTCGTCGAGAAATCGGGCGTTCTGAATTTGGGCGTCGAAGGTATGATGATCATGGGGGCGATCTGCGGTTTCGCCACGGCGGTCGAAACCGGCTCCCCCTTGCTGGGCTTTGCGACGGCAGCCTTGGGAGGTGCCGCACTTAGCCTGCTGTTTGTGTTTCTGACCCAGATCACGCTGGCCAATCAAGTGGCATCGGGGCTGGCGCTGACCCTGTTCGGGCTGGGGTTTTCGGCGTTGTTGGGGCAAAGCTATGTTGGCGTAAAGCCCCCGCGGCTGGCCGAGGTCAACTTTGGCCCGCTGCATGATATTCCGATCCTTGGCCCGGTGCTGTTTTCGCATGATATCATCCTTTATCTGGGCATCGTGATGGTCACCTTCGTCTGGGTGATTTTGAGATTCACCCGTGCCGGGCTGGTCCTGCGCGCTGTGGGGGAAAGCCATGATGCGGCACATGCACTTGGCTATAAGGTCGTGCGCATCCGCACGCTGGCGATCATGTTTGGCGGGGCCTGTGCAGGTTTGGGCGGGGCCTATATCAGCCTGATCCGGGTACCCCAATGGACCGAAGGCATGACCGCAGGCGTGGGTTGGATTGCGCTGGCGCTGGTGGTCTTTGCCAGTTGGAAGCCGTGGCGGTTGCTGCTTGGTGCCTATCTGTTCGGGGGAATAACCCAGCTTCAGCTGAATCTGCAGGGCGCGGGCGTTGCCATACCGGTCGAGTATCTGGCAATGTCGCCCTATGTCATCACCATCCTTGTGCTGGTGGTTCTTTCGGCGGATAAAAGCGCGGCACCGGCTGCACTTGGCCGCACTTTCCACGCCTCCTCCTAAGGGGGCACACGCAAAAGCGTCTGACTGAAAAAGGCGCATTACTCAGGGGAACACCTTATGAAACTATCCACACTTCTGGCCAGTGCTGCACTGGCGCTTGGTCTTGCGGGCGGGGCTTTTGCCGATGCCCACGGCAAAACCAAGGTCGGCTTTGTCTTTGTCGGCCCCGTCGGCGACGGCGGCTGGACATACGAGCACAACCAGGGCCGTTTGGCCGTTGAAAAGGAATTTGGCGACAAGGTCGAGACCGTGTTCGTCGAGAACGTGGCCGAGGGCCCCGATTCCGAGCGCGTGATGACGCAGATGGCGCTGGACGGTGCCGACCTGATCTTTACCACGTCCTTTGGCTATATGGACCCGACGATCAATGTCGCGGCCAAGTTCCCAGATGTGAAGTTTGAACACGCCACCGGCTACAAGCGCGCCGACAACGTGTCGACTTATTCCGCGCGCTTCTATGAAGGCCGCGCCATTCAGGGCCACATCGCGGGCAAAATGACCAAATCGAACATCATCGGCTACATCGGGTCGTTCCCGATCCCCGAAGTTATCCGTGGCATCAACTCGGCGTTTATCCACGCCAAGAAGGTCAACCCTGACGTCGAATTCAAGATCGTCTGGGCCTATACCTGGTTCGATCCCGCAAAAGAAGCGGACGCTGCCAAGGTGCTGATCGAACAAGGCGCTGACGTGATCCTGCAGCACACCGATTCCACAGCGCCACAGGCGGCAGCACAGGAAGCGGGCAACGTGATCACCTTTGGTCAGGCATCCGACATGGCGCAATACGCGCCCATGCCGCGGGTATCGTCGATCATCGACGACTGGGCCCCCTATTACATCGCGCGCACCAAGGCCGTGATGGATGGCACATGGACATCGACAGACACATGGGACGGCATCGGTGCTGGCATGGTCGGCATCGGCGAGATCTCTGATGCGGTGCCTGCTGACGTCAAGGCAGAAGCGCTGGCGCTGCAGGCGTTCATTGCCGACGGATCATACCACCCGTTCACCGGTCCGCTGAAAAAGCAGGACGGGTCGGACTTTCTGGCCGAGGGCGAGACCGCTGACGATGCCACGCTTGCGGGCATGAATTTCTACGTCGAAGGCATCACCGGCGAAATCCCCAAGTAAGACCTGGGTCAAAGCATGAAACGAAAGGCTCTGCTGCGGCGGGGCCTTTTTTTGTTGTAGGATGGCATGAAGCATTACGAGCGAGCAGTGATCGCGGCGGCGTGCACGTCATCATTTTCCAATATCCAACTATTTTGTAACCGAAATGGCCCCCGTTGCTGCAAAGGTCACTAAAAACGACATGGGGTCGCTGATGGCAATGCAGGCGTGCGTGCCAAGCTTATAACGCCCAAAAGATTTGAAAGATTCATATGCACGAACGGCGAATTCCCGAATGGCTGCGGCATGCGCCAGCGCCGAGCGTTCGGGGGTTCGCAATGCTTGCTGCCGCCGAAGCGGTTGCGCGCGGGATGCTGATATCGGTATTCCCTCTGGCGATGTACAAGGCGTTGCAGGACGCCGCCGTCGTGTCCAAGGTTTATTTCCTGATCGGGATAGCGTCGCTGGTTGCCGGGCTGATGGTTCCGTTCATATCGCGCTATGTGCCCCGCAGATGGGTCTATGTCTTCGGCGCGTCGCTGTTCGTTCTGGGGTCTTTGCTGGCGATCCAGGGCGCACCGGCATCTATCGTGACGGGCCTGCTGATGACAACGGTTGCGACGGTCACGACCTTTGTCTGCTTTAATGCCTACGTGCTTGATTATATCGCCAAGATCGAACTGGGCCGCTGCGAAACCTCGCGAATGTTCTACAGCGCGCTTGGCTGGACTGTCGGCCCGGCGCTTGGAGTGATCCTGTACCGATGGTGGGAACCTGCGCCGTTTCTGGTGGCTGCATTTGCGACCACCAACATGATTGGAATGTTCCTGTACATGCGGCTTGGAAACGGCCGCCTGATCACCAAAAGCCGCGCCGCACCGACGAACCCGCTGGCCTTTCTGCCCCGATTTGCATCACAGCCCCGGCTGATTGCGGGGTGGCTGTTTGCGGTCATCCGGTCCTGCGGATGGTGGGTGTACGTGGTTTATCTGCCAATCTTCGCCATTGAATCCGGATTGGGAGAACAGCTTGGCGGGATTGCGTTGTCACTGTCGAACGCCGCACTTTTCGTGACGCCGTTCATGCTGCGCTGGATGCAGCGCCGGTCAATCCGCTATGCGGTCCGGACCGGTTTCCTGCTGTCCGGCCTGCTGTTTGCGTCCGCCACCTTGCTGGCAGGGTTGCCATGGGTTGCGGTCATCTGCCTGATGATCGGATCATTCTTCCTGATCCTCTTGGATGTCTCTGCCGGGTTGCCGTTTCTACTGGCGGTGAAGCCGTCCGAGCGCACCGAGATGTCTGCCGTCTATGCCAGTTATCGCGATGTGTCGGGCATTGCGACGCCGGGTGTGGCATGGTTGGTGCTGCTGGTGGCCCCGCTGGCAGGTGTATTCGCCGCAGCATCGGGCGGCTTGCTGTGCGCATGGCTTCTGGCCGGCAATCTTCACAGCAGATTGGGGAAACCGAACAAGGATAGATCCGAGCGTTTCGACACACCGGAACAGGTGCCGATGGCGCAGGTCGCCCAGCTTTAGGAAGACGGCGCAATACTAAGTCTGGTCTTTCAGATGACCGCAATAGCCGCCAGTTCCTTGCCAGCCCCCAATGAACCTCGCCATCGCGTAGCGGCCCGATCACCGCGACTCGATTCGCAAAAAGAAGCGCGGTCTGTGCCATCGCTCTGACGGGTATCTGGCAGATGGCGCAGTCGAAATTTTCAAGCGTTACTGCCGAACTGCCCCCTACCCATCCTCCCGCAAACCGCTATCATCGCGGCATGATAAAAATTCATCACCTGAACCGGTCCCGCTCTCATCGTATTTTGTGGCTGCTCGAAGAGATCGGGCAGCCCTATACAATCAGCCCCTACCAACGCGACGAAAAGACCAACCTCGCCCCGCCCGAGCTAAAGCTGATCCACCCGCTAGGCAAATCCCCGATGATGGAGATTGACGGCAAGTTGGTCGCGGAAAGCGCCGCCATCACCGAAGTGCTGTGCACGCGCTATGCTCCTGAGATGATCCCGGACCGCGACAGCGATGCATATTTCCAGCATCTTGAACTGATGCATTTCGCCGAAGGGTCCGCGATGACGCCGATCTTGCTGAACTTGTATGTCAGCCGCCTGGGTGAGGCAGGCAAACCACTGCATCCGCGCATCACATCCGAATTGGACAATCACTATAGCTATATGAACAGCCTTGTGCGCCCGTCTGGCCACTTTGTTCTGGACAGGCTTTCGGCGGCCGACATCATGCTGAGTTTCCCTGCCCAGATCGCGATGCAGCAAGGACGCGCTGGCGACTATCCGGCACTCGCGGGCTTTGTCGAGATGATCCACGCGCGCCCCGCCTATCAGCGCGCAACGGAAAAAGGCGCAATGCACGACTGACTTGGAGATTGCGAAGGCGGGCGGGTCGTGGCACGCATTGGGGATGAAACACACCCTGACCAGCCTGAACGGAACGCCCGCAAGCCGCCTTGCCTTTGGCACCATGCAATTTGGGGGCCGCGCGGACGCTGCCGCGTCCCGCGCGATGTTTGACGCCTGTCTTGCCGCGGGGATCACCCATTTTGACACCGCCCACGTCTACACCGACGGCGCGTCCGAGACGTTGCTGGGCGGCATGCTGGGGGACCGGCGCGACGATCTGATCATCGCGACCAAGGCCGCCTATGACTGTGGGTCGGGGCGCGCGAATATTCTGGCGTCAGTCGACACGTCACGCAGCCGCATGAAGCTGGACACACTGGATGTGTTGTACCTGCACCGGTTTGACCCTGACACCGACCTGCACGAAACCTTCGAGGCGTTTGCGCAACTCAAGGCCGCGGGGCACATCCGCCATATCGGCCTGTCAAATTTCGCCGCCTGGCAGGTGGTCAAAGCCACCGGAATCGCGGCCCGTTTTGATCTCGACATCGCGGTGATCCAGCCGATGTACAATCTGGTCAAGCGCCAGGCCGAGGTCGAAATTTTGCCGATGGCGGATGATCTTGGCATCCTTGTGGCCCCCTATTCTCCCTTGGGGGGTGGCTTGTTGACCGGAAAATACACCACGGGTGCCGCAGGCCGTCTGACCGAAGACGACAGATATGCCGCTCGATATAAGCTTGGCGTGATGCATGACGCGGCGGCGGGGTTGGCCGCGCTGGCCGCAGAATTGGACATGCATCCGGCAACGCTGGCGGTGGCATGGGCCGCCGCCCATCCGACGGGTCCCACGCCGATCATCTCGGCCCGATCCAATGACCAGCTTGCGCCATCCTTGGCCGCCCTGAACTATGAAATGCCGGCAGACGTCTATGCCCGCATTGCCGCACTGTCGCCGACGCCGCCCCCCGCCACCGACCGGACAGAGGAACAGATATGACCGATATCATCGTCATTGGCGGCGGAATCGCCGGCCTTTCCGCGGCGGCGCGCCTGTCTGCGGATGCAACTGTCACCTTGCTTGAGGCGGAAACCAACCTTGGCTATCACGCCTCGGGTCGGTCTGCCGCGCTGATCGAACAGAATTACGGCGCGCCGTCCGTGCAGGCGTTGAACAGGGCCAGCGTTGATCATCTGTCGTCAGGCGGATATCTGTCGCCGCGCGGCCTGATGATCATCGCGACAGCCGAAGAAGAGGCCGCGTTCCGGTCCGATGTCGCGGTCATGGGTGTTGACCCGATCAGCCCGGCCGACGCGCTGAAATTCGTGCCGATCCTTGAGCCGGACAAGATCGCCCTTGCCGCCTATCATGCGGATGCGCAAGACATCGACACCGACCGGTTGATGCAGGATTTTGCCCGCGTGCTGCGCGGCAACGGGGGCACCATTCTGACCGCGCAGCGGGTAAGTGCCATTCGGCACACCGCGCAAGGCTGGGCCGTCGATGTAGAAGACGAAACGTACCACGCTGAAAAGATCGTCAATGCCGCAGGGGCCTGGGCCGATCAGATAGCCGGGATGGCGGGGATCGCCAGAATGGGCATCACGCCGTTTCGCCGATCGATGGCCCGGATCGCAGCACCGGGCGGGCACGATCCGGCACTTTGGCCTATGTTTTTCGGCGTTGGCGAAACCTGGTATGCCAAGCCGGACGCCGGTGCGCTGCTGATTTCCCCTGCCGAAGAAGACAAGGCCGAACCCCATGACGCCTGGCCTGATGACATGGTGCTGGCTGAAGGGCTGGATCGCTATCAGGCAATGGTCCGCGAACCTTTGACCCGACCCATCGCGACATGGGCCGGGCTGCGCAGTTTTGCGCCGGACCGCACACTTGTGTTGGGCCCCGACCCCAAGATGCCTGATTTCA
>JBFGFW010000143.1:0-6457 GCA_041579395.1 Sulfitobacter sp. | reverse complement strand
GCGGGACCGCCTGAAACCGGGCAAACTTGCCACGTTGCAGATCATCACCGTGCCTGACCGGCGCTGGAAGATCTACAAACGCGGCGTTGATTTCATTCAGAAATACATTTTTCCCGGCGGGATGCTGGCCAGCCCCACAGTGCTGCGCCAACAGGTCGAAAAGGCCGGGCTAGCAGTGGTTAAATCTATCGAATTTGGCAAAAGTTATGACCTGACGTTGCGTCGCTGGCATGTGACTTTCAATGAGAAGTGGGATCAGATTGCCGCCATGGGGTTTGACGAGCGGTTCAAGCGGATGTGGAACTTCTATCTGACCTCCTGCGCCTCAACCTTTGACAGCGGCAATTGTGATGTGACACAGATTACGGTGAAGCGCCCCGCCTGATCGGCGCGCACCCCGTTGATCTAAGGAGATTTCACATGCCCACGGCTGCCCGAATGACGGCTGCGATATGTCTGGCCGCTTTGGCGTATGTGCTGTCTCAGATGATCATGCCGCTGATGCCCGACAGCACTGACTTCGGCTATTTCGTGCCGACGAACATCGCCGTGGGTCTGTTGGCAGGGTGGACGGTGATGGGTCCGCGAGTGCGACCGGGCCTGTGGTCCGGGATCAGCAACGGGTTGACCGGGACGACGGTTTTGGTGCTGTGGGGGCTGGCCACACAATCCATCATCGAGATGCTGGATCTGTCGATGAGCCGTCGCTATGACGGCATGTTCGAGGCACTGATAGACGCGCTTCGCATCGGTGCCGAGTTGTTCCTGATCATGGCCACCGTTCCGATCGGCATCACGGTGCTGGTGGGCGGCGTCCTTAGCGGTCTGGTGACTCAGTTTATCGGTGCCAGATGGCCTTAAGCCCATGACTGCGCTGTTTTTTTACGGCACGCTGCGGCATATACCGCTGCTTGAAATCGTGCTTGGCCGTCCGGCCCGCGACATCCACCTGATGCCTGAGCGCCTGTCCGATCATGCGGTTCTGGCCGTGGTAGAGGGGCCGTTTCCCTGCATCGTGCCGCGACCCGGTGCCACCGCCGAGGGGCTGTGCGTCGAAGGGTTGGATGCCACCGATATCGCGCGCCTGAACTTTTATGAAGGCAGTTTTGCCTATGATCTTCGCGAGGTGACGCTGGCGGGGGGCCAAACAGCGCAGGTGTATTTTCCGGCGGCGGACGCGTGGACCACCGGCGGCCCGTGGTCGTTGGCCGACTGGCAGGCGGAGTGGGGCGCTTTAAGCTGCGTTGCCGCGCGCGAGGTGATGGATTATTTCGGGCGCTTCACCGGCCAGCAAGTTGCGAAGATGTTTCCGATGATCCGAACCCGCGCGAATGCGATGTTGAACGCGGCGCAGTCAAAGCATGGGGAGGGTTTACTGCGCGGTACCGTCGAGGTGTCCCGCTTGGACCGGGTATATACTAATTTCTTTGCGCTGAATGAATACCACCTCAGACATGAACGATTTGACGGCACCATGACGGATGTGCTGGAACGCGCGGTGTTTATAGCGTCTGACGCAGCACTGGTGCTGCCCTATGATCCGGTGCGCGACCGGGTGCTGCTGGTGGAACAATTCCGCATGGGGCCGGTGGGCCGTGGCGACCGGACCGTTTGGCAGCTTGAACCGATTGCAGGCCGCGTCGACCCCGGTGAAACACCACCCGACGCCGCGATCCGAGAGGCGCGGGAGGAAGCCGGGATCACACTGGATACCCTTGAACCCGTGGCCGAGGTCTATGCGTCACCGGGGGATTCGACCGAGTTTTTCTATATCTATGTGGGACTGGCCGATTTGCCGGACACCATCACCGGTGTCAGCGGTCTTGAAACCGAGGAAGAAGACATCCGGTCGCATCTGTTGTCCTTTGATGCGCTGATGGCGATGGTCGACACCATGCAGGCCGCCAATGCGCCGCTGGTCGTTGCCGCATATTGGCTGGCACGGCACCGCGAACGCTTGAGGTTGGCCAAACCGGCCGCTACACCGGATGTATCTTGACGAAGGAGCACCCCATGCACGTCGCATCTGATCTGGCGCAGGCCATTGGCAATACCCCCCTAATCCGGCTGCGCAATGCCAGCGAAGCCACCGGGTGCGAAATCTACGGCAAGGCCGAATTCATGAACCCCGGTCAGTCGGTCAAGGACCGCGCGGCGCTGTTCATCATCCGTGACGCGATTGCCAAGGGCACGCTTAAGCCCGGCGGCACCATCGTTGAGGGCACGGCTGGAAACACCGGTATCGGTCTGGCGCTGGTCGGCGCGTCAATGGGGTTCAAGACCGTGATCGTTATCCCCGAGACGCAGAGTCAGGAAAAAAAGGACATGTTGCGCCTTGCCGGGGCCGAACTGGTGCAGGTGCCCGCGGCACCCTACCGCAACCCCAACAACTTTGTGCGCTATTCCGAACGGTTGGCGCATGAACTGGCGCGCACCACCAACGAAGGCGTGATCTGGGCCAATCAGTTTGACAATGTCGCCAACCGACAGGCGCATATCGAAACCACCGGACCAGAAATCTGGGACCAGACTGACGGCAATGTTGACGGATTTTGCTGCGCCGTTGGGTCGGGCGGCACCCTTGCCGGCGTCGGCATGGCGCTGCAACCCAAGGGCGTCAAGATCGCGCTTGCCGACCCGGACGGGGCCGCACTGCACAGCTATTACACCACCGGAGAGTTGGCCGCCGAGGGCGGATCAATCGCCGAGGGGATCGGGCAGGTCCGCATCACCAAGAATCTTGAAGGGTTCACCCCCGATTTCAGCTATAATATCCACGATTCCGAGGCCTTGCCGATCGTCTTTGATCTGCTCCAGCACGAAGGTCTGTGTTTGGGGGCGTCCTCGGGCGTGAACGTCGCGGGGGCCATGCGCCTTGCGCGGGACATGGGGCCTGGCCATACGATTGTGACGATCCTGTGCGATTTCGGCACGCGCTATCAGTCGAAACTGTTCAACCCAGAGTTTTTGCGCGAAAAAGGCCTGCCGGTTCCCGGGTGGCTGGACCGGGCACCACAGTCCATCCCCGGCGTCTTTGAAGACCAATGATCGGCCGCATAAAGAGCCTCTGCGCAGCTTTCGGGCTTGTGCTGATCTTTGCGGCATCGGCGGTGCAGGGGCAGGAAGAGCCCAAAGCGCAGATCAGTCTATGGTCCAATGTCGCCAGCCGCGCCGAAGCGGCCGTTGATTCCGGACAAGACAGCGACGCCGTCCTTGAAACGCTGCGGGGGCGGATCGCTGAATTTCGGGCTGAGTTCAACACTGCACGCACCAGTGGCGCAGAGCGTATCGCCACATTGCGCGACCAGATCGCGGCACTGGGCCCGCCCCCTGAAGACGAAAACGCTGATCCCGAAGCGCCCGAAGTCGCGCAGACCAGGGCTGAGCTGAATCAACAACTGAACGCGCTTCTGGCTCCGATTCAGATCGCCGAGCGTGATTATCTGCGGGCCGATGGCCTGATCCGTGAGATTGACCAGATCATCCGCGACCGGCAGACCCAGAAGTTGCTCACGACCACGCCGTCGCCGCTGAACCCGGCGCATTGGCCATCGGCGCTGCGCGATTTGAAAAAGGCCTTTGGGTCCATGCTGATCGACCGCGGCGAGGTTGACCGCGTGCAGCGTGTGTCAAAACTGCGCAACAATCTTCCAGTGGTCTTTTTTGCCACGATCGTGGGGCTGCTGTTGCTGCTGCGCGGTCGGCGGTGGGCCTTTATGATCGTCGGCAGCCTGCGGCAGCATCAGGCACGGGGCTTGGGGATATGGCGTTTCGTCGTGTCGCTTTTGCGAATTTTCTTCCCGTTGGGGGGGCTGTTCTTGTTGTCCGTGGCTGCGCGGCAAACCGGTTATCTGGGGGCGCGCGGCACTGAAGTCGCCGCCTTGCTTCCGCTGCTTGGTTTGGTGATCTTTGGGTTTCGCTGGGTGTCGGAACGGGTCTTTGCGCGCGACGACGAAGAGGCGTTGCTGCTGTTGTCCGAGGATGATCGCCGCAAGGCGCGGTTTTATGTAAACGGCATCACGGTGATGATGATCATATCAATCATCACCATCAAGATCCTCGAATTCGAAAAGCCAGCGGATGCTACTCGGGCCGTTGTGGAATTTCCATTTGCGGTTCTGATCAGCCTTGCACTGTTCCGGATCGGGCAGATATTGCGCCGCTACCGAGATGCGCCGCCCGACACCCCCGAAGCCGGTGAGGCCGGCAAAAGTTCCACGCTGGCACGGGTCATTCGCAGTCTGGGATTGGGGGCGGTCATTGTATCGGTCGCGGCCCCGCTGCTGTTCGTCTTTGGCTATCAGGATCTCTCGGACGCGATTTTGCGTCCCTATGTTACCACACTGGTCGTCTTGGGGCTGGTGATGGCGCTGCAGCGGTTTTCGGCGGATGTGTACGGGGCGTTCACCGGGCAGGGCATAGCCGCGCGTGACTCGCTGCTGGCGGTGTTTTTCGGGTTGATCTTGCTGTTACTGGTGACACCGTTGCTGGCGCTTATCTGGGGCGCGCGGGTGTCGGACCTGACAGAGCTATGGGCGATATTCGAGCGGGGGTTCGCGATTGGCGACAGCCGCATTTCACCGACCAATCTGCTGACCTTTGCAATCATTTTTTCCATTGGTTATCTGCTGACGCGGCTGCTGCAGGGCACCTTGCGCAGCAACGTCCTGCCAAAGACGCAGATCGACATAGGCGGGCAAAATGCACTGCTGTCGGGGCTTGGCTATGTTGGGATTTTCCTTGCCGCGCTGGCGGCGATCACGGGGGCGGGCATCAACCTCAGCTCGCTTGCCATCGTCGCGGGCGCGTTGTCGGTCGGTATCGGTTTTGGCCTGCAAAACATCGTCAGTAACTTCGTTTCGGGGATCATCCTGCTGATCGAACGTCCGATTTCCGAAGGCGACTGGATCGAGGTGGGCGGCAAAAGCGGTTACGTGCGCGACATTTCGGTTCGATCGACGCGGATCGAAACCTTTGACCGCACGGATTTGATCGTACCCAATGCCGATCTGGTCAGTGGGACGGTCACCAACTTTACCCGTGGCAACACGGTAGGGCGGGTGATCATCCCCATTGGCGTAGCCTATGGCACCGACACCCGGCGCGTCGAAGGCATCTTGCGCGAGATTGCCGAGGCGCAGCCGATGGTGCTGGCCAACCCTGCGCCGAATGTGCTGTTCATCAATTTCGGGGCGGATGCGTTGGAGTTCGAAATACGTGCGTTCTTGCGCGATGTGAATTGGATGATGCAGGTGAAAAGCGACATCAATCACGCCATCGCCGCGCGGTTTGCCGATGAAAACATCGAAGTGCCGTTCGCCCAGCGTGACGTTTGGTTGCGCAATCCTGAAACGCTGCAGGCCGGACCCAAAGAATGACGCAGCCCTTGTTTCTGCAGGATGCTTATCTGCGCGACGCACCCGGAAAAGTGGTGGCGCTGACCGATGAGGGCGGCATCGTGCTTGACGCCAGCATCTTTTATCCCACAGGCGGCGGACAGCCCGGCGACAGCGGCTGGCTGGTTTGGGATGGTCTGCGCCTGCCGATCGCAACCGCGGTAAAAGGGCAGGGCGGCGCAATTGTGCTGGTTCCGTCCGAACCGCAGAGCCTGCCGCAAGTCGGGACGCATGTGGTGCAACATCTGGATTGGGACCGGCGTCACCACCACATGCGGGTGCACACGCTGCTGCATCTGCTGTCGGTCGCCGTGCCGTTTGGCGTTACAGGCGGCCAAATCTCTGTGCAGCACGGCAGGCTTGACTTTGACATGCCCGACGCCCCCGAAGACCGAGACGGCATCGAACATGCTTTGAACGCCTTCGTCGCCGCCGATTTGCCGGTCAGTGGCAGTTGGATCACCGAAGCCGAGCTTGACGCCTCCCCCGAGTTGGTCAAGACCATGGCCGTGCAGCCGCCGAAAGGGGCCGGGCGCGTGCGTCTGGTGCGGATTGGCAGCGATACCGATCAGATCGATCTGCAACCTTGCGGCGGTACACATGTGGCACGCACCGGCGAAATCGGGGCGTTGCGCTTGGGCAAGATCGAAAAGAAAGGGCGTCAGAATCGCCGCATTTACGTGCATCTGGACAGCTGAAAGGGTTGTCGCGATCAGGGTGATTTACCCCTTGCACCCGGACGCTGCCTCACGCTAAACACCCCCTCAACGGACAGGTGGCCGAGTGGTCGAAGGCGCACGCCTGGAAAGTGTGTAGGCGGGAGACCGTCTCCAGGGTTCGAATCCCTGTCTGTCCGCCATTTGAAATCCCTAAGTATCTGTATGAAAGATTGCGGCTCCGCGCTAGGTTTCTGGGCAACACTTTACGGTACAGATCTAGAAATTGACGGTATCCGTCCGGTCTGACTGCCCTGCCTGGGTGATGGAGTGGGTGATAGTGTCCACCATCGATAGATGGGATGGTTGCCGCCCTCCCCGACGGCATCGCAATGTGCCAACATG
>JBFGFW010000142.1:0-6542 GCA_041579395.1 Sulfitobacter sp. | reverse complement strand
TGGCGTTTGACGAGATGCAGATAAGCGATATCACCGACGCGATGATTGTGGGCCGTCTGTTTCAGGCCCTTTTTGCTGCCGGGGTCGTGGTTGTGACCACCTCCAACCGGGTACCGGACGATCTGTATAAGAATGGGCTGAACCGCGAGATTTTTCTGCCATTCATCGCGCTGATCAAGGAAAAGATGGTGGTCTGGGAACTGACCAGCCCCCGCGATTACCGTCAGGATCGGCTTGCGGGCATGCAATCGTATTTCACCCCCGTCAACGCAGAAAGCCGCGCCGCGATGAACGCCGTCTGGCAGGATCTGACGGGGGGACCGGGCGAAGAACTGACCCTACGCGTCAAGGGGCGGGATGTGGTGATCCCACAGTTCCGCAATGGCGTTGCCCGCGCTGGCTTTCACGCGCTATGCGGCAAACCTTTGGGGGCAGCCGATTACCTGACCTTGGCGGATGCCATTCGCGTGTTGATGCTGGATGACATCCCCAGTCTCAGCCGAACGAACTTCAACGAGGCAAAGCGCTTTGTGACATTGATCGACGCGCTATACGAAGCGAAAATCCGATTGATCTGCTCGGCTGCGGCGAGCCCTGAAATGCTTTACCTCGAAGGCGAAGGGACGTTTGAATTTGAACGCACCGCATCCCGTCTCAGGGAAATGCAGGCGGAAGGCTGGGGCAGCTAAAGCCCGGGGATTTCAACAACCTGCCCCACCTGTGCTTCGGCCATCAGGGCCGCCATGCCATTGGCATCAGAAATGCGCGCATGGCTCAACGGGTCGCCGTAATAGGTAAGCGACAGCCCTGCGAAGCTGTCCGAAAGCTGCAAAAAATGCTGGTGTGTCGCAAGGGTTTCAGGGCGCACTGGATCAGCGTTTTGCACCATCAACATGATCGATGTCAGAAGGCTTGGCGTGTCCAGCCGACCGGAAAGTGTCAGCAGCGCCTCCGGGATCGAAAAATGCCCTTTGGCGGCCGCGCTGTTCAAAAGCGAATCGATATAGGCATCTGATTTCGCGTTGTGGACTGCCCAGATCAGATAGGATTCCAGTGCGCGCCCTCGGGCAGTCCCGTCAAACTTACCCACGACGCTGCTGATCGACGCCGGAATGCCTGAACCGGGGTCTGAACTCATTTTGTGCAACAACTTTGCAGGGGTGGTGGGTTTTTCGGACTTGGCCACGGTCAGTGGTGCGGGTACTTCCACCTGCGCCACACTGGGTTGAGGCAGAACCGATGCGCCGTGATAAGGCCCGCCCCGTTGATCCAGAATGAATACGCCGCCCGCCAGAATGACCAGCAAACAAAATAATGCAAACAACGGACGCTGGATGCCACCGCCAGAGGCATAGGTGCTGTTCATCGGTTTTATCCTCAAGACCGCCAGGGATTACCCAGCAATCCTACGGCTTGAAAACCCAATAAATCGTGAACAATGCCAATTTTAGAAACTCTGGCGGCTATCCGTTTTCCCGCAGTACACCACCGGCCAGATATAGTGATCCGCAGATCAACACCCGCGCTGTTGGGTCCTGCGCTGCGATGTCTTGCAGTGCCCGCGCAACGCTTGACGCCTCAATCGACGCCAATCCGGCCTGCCGCGCCGCCAAAGCCGTTTCCACCGCAGGCAGCGTCGCGGTTTCGCCCGGGATCGAGACCGCGTACAACGTGTCGGCGTGTGCTGCGAGCGGCCGAAGATAACCGCCGATGTCCTTGGTGTTCAACATCCCGCAGATTAAAAACGTGGTCCGCTTTGGCATCTTCTTCAGCACTGCCGCAAGCGCCTCCCCGGCGGCTGGATTGTGCCCGCCGTCCAACCAAATTTCAGCGTCCGGAGCGCTGTCGGTCAACGGTCCTTTGCGCAAAAGCTGCATGCGGGCGGGCCACTGGGCATCCGTGACGGCGGCCTCGCAATGGTCTGCAGATATCCCCAGTTGGCGCAGCGCGGCAAGCGCAGCCCCCGCGTTCAGAATCTGATGCGCGCCCAATAGGTTAGGCAGCGGCAGGTCCAACAACCCGGTTTCGTCCTGAAAGACCAGCCGCCCGGCCTCTTCGCCCACGTGCCACTGTTGCCCATAGGCGAAAAGCGGTGCGCCAAGCCGTGCAGCCCTTGCCTCTATCACGTCGAGCGCTGCGTCTTCCTGCGGGCCGACAATGCAAGGCACACGGCGTTTGATAATGCCTGCCTTTTCGCCTGCAATCTCGGCCAGCGTGTCACCCAAGTATTGCTGGTGGTCAATCGATACCGGCGTGATGATGGTCAGGGCCGGTGTCTCCACCACGTTGGTCGCATCCAGACGCCCGCCAAGTCCCACCTCAAGCAAGGTGAAATCCGCCGGGGTTCGCGCGAAGGCCAACAGCGCGGCGCAGGTCGTAATCTCGAAATAGGTGATATTCTGCCCCTGATTGGCGGCATAGCATTCATCCAGAACCGCCGTCAGCGCGTCTTCGGTAATCAGATCACCCGCCACGCGTATCCGCTCGTGAAACCGGGCCAAATGCGGCGAGGTATAGGCATGCACCTTGTGGTCTGCCGCCTCAAGCCCGGCGCGGATCATCGCCTGAGTCGACCCCTTGCCGTTGGTGCCCGCAACATGGATGACGGGCGGCAAGTCGTTCTGCGGATTGCCCAATGCTTCCAACAGCCGCCACATCCGGTCCAACGTCAGATCGATGATCTTGGGGTGCAGCGCCATCATCCGCGCCAGCACCGCATCCGATGTCTGCTGTGTCATTTGGCGGGTTTTGCCACTTCTGCATCGGGGGTCAGCGCATGGGGCAAATCACCGCCTTCGGTCGGAGCAGGCAGATCACCCCGAACGGCCGGAGGCAATTTCATTAACATGCGGGTAATATTGATCAACTCGTCGCGCATTTTGGTGCGCGGTGTGACGCGGTCGAGCATGCCATGATCCAGCAGGTATTCAGCGCGCTGAAACCCTTCTGGCAACTTTTCGCGGATTGTCTGTTCGATCACGCGTGGCCCGGCAAAGCAGATCAGCGCGCCAGGTTCAGCGATCTGCACATCGCCCAGCATCGCATAACTGGCCGTCACACCGCCGGTCGTCGGATGGGTCAGGACCACGATATAGGGAAGATTGGCTTCTTTCAGCATCTGCACGGCGATGGTGGTACGTGGCATTTGCATGAGGCTCAGGATACCTTCCTGCATGCGCGCACCCCCGGCTGCCGAGAACAGGATCAGCGGGCGCTTGAGCTTTACCGCTTCCTTGGCAGCGGCGATGATCGCGTTGCCGACATACATGCCCATAGACCCGGCCATAAACGAGAAATCCTGCGCAGCCGCGACGATCGGCGTGCGGCCGATATCGCCAGTTGCGACTAGCATCGCCTCGGCTTCGCCGGTTTGTTTCTGCGCAGCCTTCAGCCGATCGGGGTACTTCTTCTGATCTCTGAAATGCAGGGGGTCGGGCGTTGGCGCGGGTACCTTCACTTCGCTGAAGACGCCGCCGTCGAACAGCGCCAGGAAACGTTCGCGCGGGGTGATGGCCATGTGATGGCCGCAACTGGTGCAGACATTCAGATTGTCCGACACTTCGCGGTGAAACAACATGGTGCCGCACTCGTCGCATTTGGTCCACAGATTGTCTGGCGTCTCGCGGCGCGAAAAGATCGAATTGATCCGGGGACGGACGTAGTTGTTGATCCAGTTCATGTCGAACCTCTGCTGTCAGTTGCGTCTCTCAGATAAGCTGCTGCTGGACATATTGCAATCAACGCCGCAGCGCCACCCGAGCCGCGAGCCAACTGACGAACATCATGCCGAAATCCACCGGCAGCCAGGCGCGCAGAGCTTCGGCATCCGCCATCGAAAACGGCGTCAGATACAGCGCAAGGCCCGATAGATCGTCAGGCATCGACGTAATCAGGATAGCCGACACGTTATTGCAAAAGTGAATCGCGATCGCCGGCCCAAGCGATCCGGCCCTTGCGGTGATATCGGCCATCAGCATCCCGAACACCCCGGCCCAAAGCGCGATGATCAGCGCATTTTCCCCCGCCTGATTTGGCAGGTAATGGCCAAGCGCAAACAACATTGACGGTATCACCATCCAGAAAAACGGCGATCTGAAACGTGCCGCCAGTTGTTGCTGGACATAGCCACGGAACACGACTTCCTCGGCGCTGACCTGAATAAAGACCGCCAACAGGGACAGCGGCAGCAAAAGCATCCATGTGCCAAGCGCCATATTTTTTACATATGGCCCACCCATGTCCCATGGTGGCAGAAGGTAGATCAGCGCACCGATCAGGACCAAAATGCGCGCAACAACAAGAAACTGCGGGACCGCCAATGTTAATGGTCCCAGCAGACTCATCGCGGGGCGACGGTGCATCAGACGGGTGACAACGGCAACGCCGACGGTCATCAGACCGAAACTTCCCAGCAACAAAAACATCGCGACTGGCGTGGTACCGGTCAGGAAATCATCATAGAACCTGTCGCCGCGTGGCCCCAGCAGGCTGAACAGGGCCGCGAAAATCAGGTTGTTGAGCAGCAGATAGATGGCGGATGCACCCAGAAATCCGATAATCACCCGCCACAGCGCTGATGAAGGCACGGCAGGGGCGAAAAACGCCTCGTGCGCGGCATATCGATTCACGATTTGGTGTCTCCCTTAGGGGGAGGCAAAAGCTTGTCTGCGCGCGGAATATCCACGCGTGCCGCACGGAGCAGGTCGGCGGCACCGGTCAAATGCCTCGACACCGTGCGCAGCAAGCTCAGCAGGATCTTCCGGTCGTTTTCGACCACAGACCGGAACTGATCGGCACCGATCCGCAGGAACTGGCTGTCTTCCAAGGCGATAAAATCGAACTGTCGCGTCTCGCCCATGATCACCGCCAGATCTCCGATCAGACGCCCGGTTTCCACCGTGGCGATGTGATGTCCGATGCCGCCGGGATCTCGCCAGTTCAGCTCGCTTTTGCCCGAAAGGCAAAGATAGACAGCGTCCGGGCGCTGCCCCATGCTAAAGATCTTGTCGCCCTTCTTGACCGAGAACCACTGCGCGGTAAACGCCAGCAAACGCTGGTTGCGCGGGTCCAGACTGCTGAACAGTTCATTGCGCGAGATTATGCGCAGCTTGCGCCGCAGATCGTCCGAAATGGTATCGTCTTTATGCGGTGTATCGCTTTGCGCAACGCCATCAATGCGGCCGCCGCGTATTTCGACGAACATGTCGAAATCCTGCGGTCTGTCGAAGTGCGAATCCAGATAAATCTGCGTCGTTTCGGGCAGCAGTTCGCTTAGCCGGTCCCGCACCTGCGCATGGGAATCGGCATCATGTCCCGCCAGCGACTGGTTCAGCACCATGATGTCGGGACGTTTCATAGCCGCCCTGCTGAAGGCGGCACGTTCTTTGAACATCATCGAGATATTCGACCCGCCAAGACTGGTCGGCAGATCAAAAACATTGACGGCCACGTCTTGTTGCAGATCGTGCGTCTTGAACACATCCGACACAACATCCACCACCAAATCAGCCTGAAGCCCTGCCACAGCCGAAATGCGTCCATAAAGGACGTTTTCAAGGATGGTCAGACGCGGCAAATAGGTGTCGGGTGTGATCGGAACGAACAGATCCTTTACCCGTTCCCGCATGGCGGCACCCTGACGCTTGCGAATTTCCAGAATTTCCTTCTTGAATGTCTCGGGGAATGCCGGGCCAATCTGTTCGGCGGTAAAGGCAAAGGGCACCGTCAGAAGCAACGCGAATTCGTCTTCGGTCAGTGCGGCATCACCCTTCGCGCGCCGCCTCAGGGCTATGTCGACCAGTTTGTCGTACAGGTCTTCTTCGATCCCAAGGTCCGTAAAAAGCGGGTGGTCCGTGCCGTCCCGACCAAAGGTCTGGTGCAGCGTTTCCACCAATGTCTGCGAAATCGCGATACCCTGCTCGGCCAGCCCCTGCTCAACGATCATCGCAAGAAACGTACGCTCGGATGCCAGCCCGGTCTGCGAGATGTTGCGGATCGGCGCGGCGAACATCAGGTTGCCGCCAAGCGCCAACGCCGGGTTGAAACGATCCGGGTCAAACCGGTGAACCACTTTGTCGAGGCTCTGTTCCTTGAGCTTTTCGTGTACTTCGTCACGCAATGCCACAATTTGCGCGGCCAGTTTCGGACGCTTTTTCGGGTCCATCCGGCTGTTGATCATCCGGCGAAACATCACATCTTCGGTGCCGACGGCCTTGACCAGTTCGTACCACCAGTTGTTGACATCTTCGGGGGTATCAAGCTCCGCCAGTCCCGGATTCAACCAATCGGCTTCTGTGCTGTCCGCGCTGTTACCGGCGCGCCTCGCTTCAAGGGCGGTCTTATCAAGATAGTCGGGGTCCCACAAAACGGTCTTCGGTCCGGTGCGCAGCGACATCAAAAGGTTCTCTCCTACGGTGCCTTGAAATAGATAGGGCTGCGCATGCGCGTATCCGATCCGCGCCGCCAGAACGGCCTGATGCAATTGCGACAGATCATGGCCAGCCACTGTGATATGACCCCGGCTTGGTGCGATTTCCCGCGTC
>JBFGFW010000141.1:0-6554 GCA_041579395.1 Sulfitobacter sp. | reverse complement strand
GGGATGGTGTTGCGGCGCTCGACCACAGATTGGGCCTGTGACACGGCCTTAAGCAGGGCGGCGCGCTCGATGCTGAACTTCATTTACCATCTCCATTCCGGACGTCCGGGAGGGGCAAACTACCCGGTTCCGGTGTATTCACAAGAGTTTTATTGACTTTTCAGCGCGAATCGAAGGCCCGTCAAGGCCTTCGCGTCCGTTATGACTGCGGTGGGGCGTCTATGCCTCAAGCGCGCGGCGCAGCAACTCCAGATCTTCGGCGATCTGTCCGTCGGATTGTTTCAGCTCTTCGATGCGCTTGACCCCGTGCATGACGGTTGTGTGGTCGCGTCCGCCAAAGCGACGGCCGATCTCTGGAAGGGACCGGCTGGTCATCTTTTTGCAAAGATACATCGCCACCTGACGGGGCCGCGCATAGCTGCGCAACCGCTTCGGACCGACCATGTCGCTTAGGCGGATGTTGTAATGCTCGGAAACCTTGCGCTGAATTTCTTCGACGCTGATTTTCCGCTCTGATGCGCGCAACACATCGGCCAGACAATCCTGGGTCAGGTCCATGTTGATCTCGCGGCCGACCAGTGACGCAAAGGCGAACAGCCGCGTCAAAGCCCCTTCCAGCACGCGAACATTGGTGGTGATGCGATGCGCCAGAAATTCCAGAACGCCGGCTTCGACCTCAAGGCCGGGGTAGTTCCTGCGCTGCATTTCGACTTTGCTTTGCAGGATGCCAAGGCGCAATTCATAGTCTGTGGGGTGCAGGTCAACGACCAGACCGCATTGCAGGCGGGATTTCACCCGATCCTCAAGATCCTTGATTTCGCCGGGGGCGCGGTCCGCGGAGATGATGATCTGCTTGTTCTGATCGACGAGCGCGTTGAAGGTGTGAAAGAATTCCTCCTGCGTGCTTTCCTTGCCGGCGATAAACTGGACATCGTCGACCATCAACACGTCCACCGAACGGAAGATCTCTTTGAAATCCATCATCTTGCGGTCGCGCAATGCCTGTACAAACCGGTACATGAATTGCTCCGCTGACAGATACAGCACGTTCAGCTCGGGTTTGCGGACATGCAGTTCCTGCGCGATGGCGTGCATCAGGTGGGTTTTGCCAAGGCCGACACCGCCATACAGAAACAGCGGGTTGAACGTGACCGGCCCGCCTTCGGCAACACGGCGCGCGGCTGCATGGGCCAGTTCGTTCGGTTTGCCGACAACGAAATTGTCAAAGCTGAATCTGGCATCCAGTGGGGCGGTGGCCAATGGGCTGTTGGCGGGCTGTGATGGGGCGGCTTTCGGACGTGACTGTGACACCTCGGTCGGCGGTGCTTTGGTCTGCGGCCCTACGGCAAATTTCAAACGGGTGATCGCATCATCTTCGTTCTGCAATTCATGCAGGATCAGATCGGCGAAGTTCTGGCTGACATAGTTGCCAAAGAAATTGGTCGGGACAAACAATGTGCTAACCCCATCGTCAGCAGTGCCAAAGACGAGGGGATCGATCCAGGTTGTGAAGTTGTTTTGTCCTACTGTTTTTAGAAGTCGCTGCCTGATTTTGGTCCATTGCGCCTGCGTCATGAAAGCTGTCGTCCCTATCTTTGCGCAGATCAGCCCCAGACCGCCCGCAACTTTTTACCGACCACAAGGCAACAGACCACTTATCCGGTCCCAAACGAAAACCGGTCTGGCGTCCTCTGGACTATTTATATGAAGGTTTATCCGGCAGACGCACCCTAGGTTCAAATAAACCAAATCGGCGCTGTCGAACAAACCGTCCGTCGTCTTTTAAGACAGGGCAAATGTGCTGGCAGCAGCATCTGCAGACCTCACAGAGACCCAAAACCAGGTCACCCATACATCCCCGTCGGAACCACCCCATCCTAGCAAATGATGTGGTCCGGTCAGGGCCTGTCCCCCCAGGCGAAATGAATCGCGCTCAGTACTGTTACCAATGTCAGAGGGACGTTTTCAACAAATCTTCAAACTTGACTCAGTGTTTCGCGCAAAAGAATCTCTCTCGGCAAATAATTGCGATTATCCAATAAAAAAAGGCACCGCGAAGCGATGCCTTTTCAATTCAATAGTTTAAGGGACGTGTTCCCGATTCAGCCCAACGACTTAACGCGCGAGGCCAGGCGGGACATCTTCCGCGATGCGGTGTTTTTATGAAACACTCCCTTGGTGACGCCGCGCATCAGTTCTGGCTGGGCGGCACGCAATGCTGCGGTTGCCACGTCTTTGTCGCCAGATTCGATGGCTTCTTCTACTTTGCGCAGGAATGTCCGGATGCGCGAACGGCGTGCTTTGTTGATCTGAAAACGCGCTTCGTTCTGACGTGCCCGTTTTTTGGACTGTGGTGTATTTGCCATGAGGATCAGCCTTCATCTTTGGTATGTTCAAATTGCGAATACGCGACACAAACCCAAAGACCGGAGCCAATATCCGATAAGGTGATTCTAGCCAAAGCGGGCTGCACGCGCATGTATTGGGCTGCCTATAGTGCAAGCCGCTGCGCTTTGCAAACACGCAAAAGCGCTTTTACTTGTCGCGGAACTGCGCCTCGCGCTTTTCCAAGAAGGCCGACATGCCTTCTTCCTGATCTTCGGTCGCGAACAGCGCGTGGAACATGCGCCGTTCAAACAGCAGACCCTCGCGCAGGGGCACCTCAAAGGCACGGTTGACCGCTTCTTTGACAACCATGGTCGAGATCATCGATTTCTCGACGATCTTCCCAGCCGCCGCCATCGTTTCTTCCATCAGCTTCTTGACCGGCACCACCCGCGACACAAGACCCGCGCGCTCGGCTTCGTTGGCATCCATGAAACGGCCCGTCAGGTTCATGTCCATCGCTTTTGACTTGCCGATGGCCCGCGTCAGGCGTTGCGTGCCGCCGATACCCGCGACCACACCCAGGTTGATTTCAGGTTGGCCGAATTTGGCGGTCTCTGAACAGATGATGAAATCGCACATCATCGCCAGTTCGCATCCCCCGCCAAGCGCATAGCCCGAAACGGCGGCGATGATCGGCTTGCGCACGCGCATGATCTGGTCGGTTTCAGCGGTGAAAAGATCGCCGGTAAAAACATCGACAAAGCTTTTGTCGCGCATCATCGCGATGTCGGCACCGGCGGCAAAGGCCTTCTCCGATCCGGTAATCACGATGCATCGGACTTTTTCATTTTCCTGCGCCGCCTTCAGCGCGTCAGCAAGTTCTGACATCAGCTGGTCGTTCAGTGCATTCAGTGCATCTGGCCGGTTCAGCGTGACAAGGGCCACATGATTATCGACGTCGACCGTGATCGTTTCATAAGCCATCAAAATTGCTCTCGTTAATTCCGCCTAGACGACTGTGAATACCACGGGTGCGCGCTGTTTCAAGTTATCTTTGGCATTGCGTGCAGTAGAACGAGGATCTGCCTGACTGAACGATCCGAGCAATCTGGCTGGTGCAACCCGGTGTGCGGCAGGCAGTGCCTTCGCGGCCATAGACGTCAAAGCGATGCTGAAAATACCCAAGCTCTCCGTCTGCCTGCTTGAAGTCGCGCAAGGTCGATCCGCCTGCATCAATCGCCTCGTTCAGCACTTGACGAATGATCGGGACCAGCCCTGCCACCTTGTTTGCGGCGATGCGCCCAGCCTTGCGTGCCGGATGAATGCGCGCCCGGTAAAGCGTTTCGCAGACATAGATATTTCCCAACCCCGCCACGATGCGCTGATCCAGCAAGGCAGATTTGATCGGCGTGTTGCGCCCTTTGAGCGCCGCGATCAGATGCGTTTCGCTGAAGTCATTGCCCAAGGGTTCGGGCCCGATGCGCGCCAGCAATTTGTGGGCGTCGGCATTGGCGGTGTCCAGCAGGTCCATCGCACCAAACCGGCGCGGATCGTTGAACGTGACGCGCGCGCCGTTTGCCATATGCAGCACCACGTGATCGTGCTTTTCGGGTGACGGATGGTCATGCACAAACTGCCCCAACGGATCGCCCGAAATCAGCATCCGCCCCGACATCCCCAAATGAATCAGCAATGATTCCCCCGAGGTCAGATCAGCAAGAATGTACTTTGACCGCCGCCGAAGCCGTTCGACTCTCTGCCCGGTCAGCCGTGCCGCCATGTCGGGCGGGAAAGGCCAACGCAGATCGGGCCGGTTGATGTCGGCGCGCGCAATCACCTGCCCTTCCATCACGGGGGACAGACCACGGCGAACGGTTTCGACCTCTGGCAATTCCGGCATCGTGTTTTCCCTGTGACAAAAGGGGCGCATTGTACCCGGCCCCCCGCGCTCTATAACAAGGGTTCAGATCAAAGGACTACAAGGCCCCATGACAAACGACAGCAATAAAACCACTCATTTCGGATTTGAAACGGTGCCCGAGGGTGAAAAAGCCGGGCGTGTGCGGGGCGTCTTCAACTCCGTCGCCAGCAAATACGATGTCATGAATGACGTGATGAGCGGCGGCATCCACCGCATCTGGAAAGAGGCGATGATGGATTGGCTGGCCCCGCGTGCCGGGCAAAAGCTGCTGGATGTGGCAGGGGGCACGGGCGATGTGGCGTTCAAGTTTCTGGGCCGTGCCGGGGCGGGCGACGCAACCGTGCTGGACCTGACGGAACCGATGCTGGTCGAGGGGCGCAAGCGGGCCGAAGCCGCTGCCATGGCAGGTCAACTGGATTGGGTCGTCGGTGACGCGATGGCATTGCCGTTCGAGGATAACAGTTTTGATGTCTACACGATCAGTTTCGGCATCCGTAACGTCACCCGCCCTCAGGAAGCGCTGAACGAAGCCTACCGTGTGCTGCGCCCCGGTGGCCGTCTGATGGTGTTGGAATTCAGCCAACTGCCCAACCCGATGATGCAGAAGGCGTACGATCTTTATAGCTTCAACGTCATTCCGCGGATGGGGCAGCTGATCGCCAATGACCGCGACAGCTATCAATACCTTGTTGAATCCATTCGCAACTTTCCTGATCAGGAAACGTTTCTGGCGATGGTCAGGGCCGCAGGGTTCGATCAGGCAAAGTACCGTAACCTGACAATGGGCGTTGCGGCGCTGCATTCGGGGTGGAAGATTTAACATGCGCGGTCCCCACAATATCTGGCGGCTGGTCCGCACCGGTGCCACGCTGGAACGAACCGGCGCGATGAATGTCGTGCTGGACGCATTTGATGCCACTCCGACCCTGCGGTTTGTGGCCAAGGCACTTGGCAAGCCATTCAAGTTTCTGGGCTACGCGGGCGACCCGTCCATGCCGCCCGCCACCCGCGCGCTGACCGCGCTTGGGCCAGCCTACATCAAGTTTGGCCAGGTCCTGTCGACCCGTCCCGATGTGGTCGGCGATGAACTGGCAGTGCAGTTGCGGGTCTTGCAAGACAAGCTGCCCCCGTTTTCGATTGAACTGGCCAAGGCCGAGGTCGAAAAAGAACTGCGCCTGCCGGTTTCCGCGATTTTTTCAGAATTCAGCGAACCTGTTGCCGCCGCGTCAATCGCGCAGGTTCACAAGGCCAAACTGGCCGAAACCGGCGAGGACGTGGCGGTCAAAGTGCTACGCCCCGGTATCGAAAAGGCATTTCGCAAGGATGTCGACGCTTTCTATCTGGCCGCTCGCATGATCGAAATCTTCTCGCCTGGGTCGCGTCGTCTGCACCCGACCGAAGTGATCGAACATTTCGATGGGGTCGTACGCGGTGAACTGGATCTGCGGCTCGAATCCGCTGCCGCATCCGAATTTGCGGCCAACACGAAGGGCGACGAAGGCTTTGAGCTTCCGGCGATCAAGTGGGCCTATTCAGCCCGCCGTGTGATGACCCTGCAATGGGCCGAAGGCGTGCCGATGGGCGACAATGTGGCGATTGATGCGGCGGGCCACGACCGTGTGGCACTTGGCGATCGTGTCCTGCAGCTGTTCCTGAACCACGCCCTGCGCGATGGGTACTTCCATGCTGACATGCACCAGGGCAATCTGAAGGTCGCGCCAAATGGCAACATCATTGCCTATGATTTCGGCATCATGGGCCATATCGATGAATACACCCGCCGCGTCTATGCCGAGATCCTGTTCGGCTTTATCCGCAGGGATTACAAGCGCGTCGCCGAGGTGCATTTCGAGGCGGGCTATGTTCCCTATGACAAGGATGTCGATGAATTCGCCCGTGCCCTGCGCGCCGTGGGTGAACCGATCTTCGGCATGGACGCCACCCGCATCTCGATGGCGCGGTTGCTGACATATCTCTTCGAAGTGACCGAACGCTTCGGCATGGAAACCCGTACTGAACTGATCTTGTTGCAGCGTACAATGGTGGTGGTCGAAGGGGTGGCGCGCTCGCTCAACCCACACATCAATATCTGGCAGGTCTCCAGCCCGATCGTGTCCGATTATATTTCGAAATCCATCGGCCCCAAGGCTGTGATCAGGGATTTGACCAGCACCGCCCGCGTCCTTGCGCGATTCGGTCCACGACTGCCCGGCTTGGTTGAAAACGCGCTTATCCGCCAGCAGAATGAAACGGATCTGAAATACCCGGGCTTCAAACGCTGGATCGCCCTTGCGGCCCTTGGCGG
>JBFGFW010000140.1:0-6578 GCA_041579395.1 Sulfitobacter sp. | reverse complement strand
CGGGGCGGCGCGCGCCGGGTATCCGGCGCTGGCGGGGCTTGTTGTGGGAATGTTGGTCTTCAGCATGTTCCACTATGTGTTCCGGCATCCGATCTTCTGGTTTGGGATAGTCCTATGCCTGCTTGAGGCGTCGCGGCCGTTCAAAGCGATGATTTCACAGCCGGTATTGCCCGAACCCGACCCTTCAGAATCTGGTTTCAGACACATTCGCGACCTGATCCCGGCGCACCCGAAGCCCGCGACAGTCGCGGATCGGGATGGCAGGCAGCACTTGTTTCCTACCCTTTCGGGTTAGACACCTCACCCCTGATAGGGCTTCGTCCCAAACCAATGCCATGGGAAACTAAAGCATCATAGAAAAGTCTGCGCCGGATTTCGCGGGACTGGTTTGCAGCGCTACATCGTTTGTTTTTGAAAGAATTATTGCAATGATCCATCGCCATTCAAACCAACTGCATTTGCGCCAGGTCACGACGTTGCTTCGGCGGCGGTGGATTTTCCTCACGATCATGGTGGTGTTGGGTGGTGGAACGGCTGCGTACCTCGGCTTCACATCCGCGCCGCACTACACTGCGAAGGCGCAATTGCTTTACCAGATGGAAGTGCAGGACGGTGCAGAGCGGACCGACGAGGTGGCGGTCGACACGCTTGTCGAAATGCTGGTCTCTCCCAGTCATATACACCGATTGGCCGAGAGCCTGGACAAAGATCCCGGCACGATCACTGCGCAAGCCCCGCCGATCACAGCGGAAACGCAGCCCGAAGCACCGGCAGATGGCGCACCCGAAGTGGCAGCCACAATGGAGCCCGCGGTATTGGATTACGAGGCGCTGAACGAGGGTCTTAATGTCTATAAGGAACGGCAGTCGCGCCTGGTCGCGATTACATTCCGCAGTGTCGATCCCGAAACCGCCGCAGTTGTCGCGAACCGGGCCGTCAAACTCTATCTCGACCTCGAGGCCGACTATCAGCGCGAATCCCGCGCGCGCGCGCTTGAGTCCATTGCCGAACGGATTCCCGATGCCCTGGCCAGGATTGATCAGGCCGAAGGTGCGCTGCGCGATCACCGGATCAAGTTCGGGCTAAGCGATTCCGCAGGGTCAAACCAGACTGATCGGCAAATAAGCGAGCTCGCCCGACAACTGTCGATCACCAAGTCCGATCTGGATGCGCGCGACGCCCAACTGGACGGGCTCAGGCTGAAACGATTTGGCAGCCTCAAAAGCCAACGGAAAGATAAAGCTGGCTATAAGATGGTAGCGGCAAAAGCGGAAATCGGGACCGAAGGAAATACTTCGGCCCCCGATCTGATCGGACCGGAAGACCCGGCCCTGAGACGTCTGGCGCTTGACCGCGAGGCCGTGTCCGCGCGCCTGAGCGACATCGAAAGCCGGCTTTCCAACTTGCAAAAGGCAAGTGCCGCGACCACCTCCGCGTGGATTCGCCTGCGGGAACTGGAACGCGAAGCCAACGCCGCCGGACAGTCATACGAAAATCTGCTGCACCGCAAAGCGGCGCTTCAGGGCGAGACCATTGCCCGCCCCTCTGCACGGATCGTCACCACCGCCGCAGCACCGGGTTTTCCAAGTTCGCCAAATCCGCTGCTTTTCGTGGCACCCGCGATCATCGCGTCGCTGATCATCGGTGGCCTGCTTGCGGTTTTGATGGAAAGGCTTGATCAGCGTCTTCGCAGCGAACGGGATGTTGAGGAAACCCTGGGTACCCCCTGCATCGGGTTGGTGCCCAAGATCACGCTTTGGCAGCGCGCGTCGCTACCGAAATTCATGCGCGAAAAGCCTTTTGCGCCCTATACCGAAGCGATCAGATCAATCTATGTCGCAGCAACGCGGCAATCCGCGCAGTCGATCCTCGTCACCTCTAGCACCCGTGGCGAAGGCAAGAGCATGCTTATCCTGGGTCTGGCGGTCTATGCCGCACGATTGGGACAAAGGGTTCTGGTCATCGATTTCGATCTGCGGCATCCGCAACTGCTGGGCCTGCTGGGGGAAGTGAAGCCCAATGGAAAACCCGTCCCGATGCAGGACGAAGACGACATGACGCGCGACCCGTTTGGTGAAATGACAATCCGGACGGCCGAAAAGTACGGGATCGACTATCTTTCCCCGCCAAAAACACGGCTCGACCCGCTCACGTTGCTGTCGAGCAGGGATTTTCCGACCCTTCTGGAACACCTGCGCAGAAACTATGACTGCATCCTGATAGACAGTGCGCCGGTGACGGATGCCACCGAGACGCGCATCCTTGCCTCGATGGTTGACCGCGTTCTGTTCACGGTCCGTTGGGGCGTGACCGATGCCGGATCGGCGCTTGTTGCGGTGCAACAGTTGCGAACAGCGGCACCGGATGAGGCCGTTCCCATTTCTGTAGTGGTGAACCAGGTCAAGCTGGGGGCGCACCGAAGCGGCCATTACAGCGAACCCGTTCCCATCTCGACCTGACCCCATGCCAAGCTTCAACTCAGGTACCGACACACGATCGGTATTGGTCTGTTTGGCCGGGGGTGACTGGGCAAGACACCGTACAGATTTTCATCAACCAACGCGCGAAATGCCGGTCGGTCCCCGGAACAGGGAATCTGCAGCCAAAGCTGCTGGCCCGACATCGGTCAGCCTTTTGACAATTCCGCAGGTGTTCACCTGCGCCGTCTCGATATCAGGTCTGCTGCCGCACCAGCCGCATCACGCCATACGGGAAACCGGCGATCCAGTCCCTTTGAGTCACAAACTTTACCCAGATGGACCCCAGAACTAACCCCAAATCGCCCGGAGGACGCCGCGATAAACCCTTACACTCCAACCAGAATGTGTGGTGACCAACGCGTCAACACTGACACCAACGGGGGAAGTCGGAATGAGTAGTCTAAGAAAGTTTAAGCTTATCTATGGCACTGATCAGAACGAAGACCTGATCGGGACAATGAGAGCGGATCGCATGTGGGCGTTTGCTGGCAACGACCGACTTTATGCGCTGGATGGCAACGACGAGCTTTATGGCGGCGATGGCAATGACCTGTTGGACGGCGGGACGGGCCGCGATCTGATGTTCGGCGGATCAGGCAATGACAGCTACCGGGTCGATAACGCAGGCGATGTCGTCAGTGAACAGACGATCGCGGGACAAGACGATGGCGGCGTCGACGTCGTCACCAGTCAGATCAGCTACAAGCTTACCGACTACGTTGAACGGCTGGTCCTTGGCGGAAACAGCGCGATAGACGGCGTGGGCAACGACCTGAACAACAACATCAAAGGCAACAACGCCGACAACGTGCTGTTTGGCGGCGGCGGTTCTGACATCATCTATGGCTACGATGGCGATGACATCCTGATCGGTGGCGCTGGAAGGGATTATTACTACGGCGGCGCAGGTGCAGACACCTTCGTCTTCAAATCCGAGCGCGGGGATTGGGACCGGGTCTATGACTTCACCGCCGAAGACAAGATCGGCATCGTCGCCAGCGAATATGGTCTAATCGAAGGTGCCGGGCTGACCGGGGGCGTGTTGAGCTCTGACTATTTCGTCTCGGCCGATGCGGCGACCGCAGTTGGGCATGGGCAATTCCTGTTCAAGGAATCAAGATATGAATTGATGTGGGATCCGGACGGCGCGGGCGGCGTGAACCCCTTCAGGATCGCCCTGACCACCGCAAATTCACCGATCACCGGAAGTCAGATCATCGCCTTTGGCGATACCACTTCCGCATCCATCGCCGCGTTTGAATCGACGGTGCAGCAAGAAACCGGAGGGCCGGTCTATTTCACCCTCTCGCTTACTCAGCCTGCGAACCAGGACGTTATCCTGACCCTGAGTACTGTCAACGGGACGGCAACTGGCGGGCAGGATTTCACAGCCCTTGCTTCAACAGAGGTGCGCATCGCCGCCGGAGAAACCACGGTGTATGTCCCGATCGAGATCCTCGATGATAGTTTTGCCGAGGAGACCGAAAGCTTCTCACTCAGGATCGACAGTGCGCGCATGGCCGACACCGGCGCGGCGCTGACGGTTGTCAGCCAGCAAGCGCAGGGTTTCATCAGCGATCAGTCCGCCTCGATCGTCGCCGAACATGACATGGCGGCCTTGGGAATGACCGATCCGTCGGCGATTGCCTACGATCCGAATTCGAACTCTTTGTTCATGTCGGATTCCGAAGTGGACGAAGGCCCGTTCTATCAGCCCGAAAACCTATTCAAGCTTGGACTGGACGGGGCCTTGATATCCAAATTCGCGCTGCCGTTCACGAGCGAACCGACCGGGCTGGCGTTTAGTGCAGCATGCGAAATCTTGTACATGACCGATGACGACGAATACATGGTCTATGCGGTGGCTGCCAACAATCCCACAAAGGTCTTGTATTCCTTCGACACGGTCAGTCTGGGCGGGAACGATCCCGAAGACATCGCCGTGGACGCCAACACCGGGAACCTGTTCATCGTCAACGGCCTTGATCGCACGATCATCGAAATCGACAGATGGGGTCAGACCATGATCGACAGCTTCGTGCTACCGACCGAAATCACAGACCCCGAAGCCCTCGCGTTCGATTCCAATACGGGCATCTTCTATGTGGGCGGTGGGTTCAGTGACAAAATCTGGAGCTTCGATCGCGATGGCCAGATGCTTGACGTGATCACCGTGCTTGAGGAAGGCCGTGCCACCGGATCGGGCCACCGTGTCAACGTCAAGGATATCGAACTTGCCCCGGCAAGTGATGGATCGGGCGACACCCATCTGTATGTAGCCGACTTTGGTTGGAGCCATGTAGCCGATGGACGGCTGTTCGAGATTGATCCCGGTGACATTGACGTCCCGCACTGGGATATCGCCTGACATCGCACACCCCGCCAGCGCCAAAAACATGTCGCCGCGGAGCTAAGGCCGATACGAACTTAAGACGAATGCGCACCGAGAAGTCGGTGCGCATTCGTGTTTCACATACCCCGAAATTTCCACGATTGGTGCAAATCGGCGACCTGATTCTCAAGGTCTCTCCGGGCGCGGAGCGCGCTTTTTTGCGCAACGGCATAAAAACAACTGCCCCCGCCGGAATCTTCGCACCTTGATAGGCGGAAAACCGACATACCCCTTTTTTGCCCTTTGCCCCGCCGACAGTCAGATAATTAAGCATCTGATTGCAGGGCGAGTTCCCGTCATTTTCCCGCTCTTGAAGTAGTGGATTTTGTCCCATTGTCCAGTGCACACGCAGTCCGATTTTGCGGAATGCTGCCCACGGGCTGGAGGGGCGCGTTGACAGTTTTTTGATCAGAAGTGTTTGTTAGCTCTATCAGACAAGCAAAACTTCAACGCCGAGGATCAAAAATTGAGCACTATCATTCTTAATGAGAACTACGGATATCAGTCTTATTCTGTCGATGGATTGGCTGATGGAACCGTTATCGACGCCACCGGGGGAAGCTGGATACAGGACAACGACTCCAGTGATGGGGACAGCAACCCCTACCCCTTTTTGATATACAACGCGCCGTCACTGACCCTCGAAGGGGGTACCATCGACGGCAACATCGATCAGTCGCTTTCCTACAGCACGGTCTATGATCTGGGCAACTCTGCTGCCATCAGAACCGAGGACACGCCCGACCTCGTGATCCGCGACTGGCGGCTTATGAACACATGGGATGCCATTCGTGTGTCGTGGAACAGCGACAACTTCCTGATCGAAGACGTATGGATGAGCGACGTGCGTGATGACGCGGTCGAAAATGACAGGCTCCTGAGCGGCACGATCCGCGACACGTTGATCGACGGTGCATTCGCAGGCCTGAGCATCGATCCGTCGTCATCAAGCCCGGTCGACGGCAGCGACGAAACCGTGGTCATGGATGGCGTGCTGATGCGGCTCCAGCCATATCTCTATAACGGTGAACTGACCCATGCATCGCTGATCAAGACCGACTCTGGCACCGACGGCGCCGTGACCCCCAATCTGGAATTCACCAACTGCGTCTTTGCCATCGAAGAAGTCAACCACCGCAGCTATCGCAGCATGTTCGATGCCTGGGATCATACGACCGTCTCGGAAAACAACTATTATCTCAACCTTTCAGACGAACCGCTGCCAGACGATTATCCAATGCCTCCCGAAGGTTGGACTGTCCTGCAAGGCCAAGAGGCTCGTGATTACTGGGACGAAGTACGCGACGAATGGGTTGCGCGTCATGAGGACGGGGCGTCGTCGGAACCAATACCCACGCCTGAGCCCGAGCCAACACCCGAGCCAGAGCCCGAGCCCACTCCCGAGCCCGAGCCAACACCCGAGCCCGAGCCCGAGCCAACACCTGAGCCCGAGCCCGAGCCAACACCCGAACCCGAAACCACACCTGAGCCACTTCCCGAGCCAGAACCTGCGCCCGAGGAAACAAACGAACCGCAAGAAGTACGCGCGAATGAGACTATCACCCTTACGGGGGATTACGGTTACGAGAACTACAAGGTCAAAGGACTTGAAGAAGGAACCGTTATCGATGCAAGCGGAGCCAGCTGGATCCAGGACAATGACGACGACGACGGGCAAAGCAATCCCTACCCCTTTTTGGTCTATG
>JBFGFW010000139.1:0-6582 GCA_041579395.1 Sulfitobacter sp. | reverse complement strand
TGTCACGACCAGCGGATACCCCTTTTGCGCGCAGACCATGGCAAGCCCGATGCCGGTATTGCCGCTGGTCGCTTCGATCACGGTTTGGCCGGGCTTAAGGGTGCCATCGCGCTCCGCCGCTTCGATGATATTGACCGCCAGCCTGTCCTTGACCGATCCAGCCGGGTTAAAGGCTTCGGCCTTAACGTAGATCGTCGCTCCGTGGGTCGCAATGTTATTGATGCGGATGACAGGTGTGTTGCCGATCGTGTCCAACACGTTGTCGTACACACGTCCCCTGCCCTCAGTCGTCCGAATTGAAATCTTGTCTTTCACAAAGGTCTCTCCTGAAATTGCGGGGCCGGGTCGCACCAGCCTGTAACGTCGTATCGCATTGCGTCCATGCTGTTCATCCTAGGCGGAGACCCTGCCAGCAGCGATCGAAATAGACCTCAAATCGCTGACCGGGTTATCTTTCGCCCAAGCCTTACAGCATACATAATCGTAAAAAACTCATCTGTCGCACTGGATGGGCAAGCCTTGAAACTTCTCAAGGCCAGCCTTTCGCAGGCACGCAAACGCGCGATGGTACAGGATTATCATACGTATCGCTTCGGGACTTGGGAATAGAGTTTAGAGAAGTCGCTTTAAGGCGTCGCTTTGCCCTGGTTGTGACGTGCATTTCCGCATCAGCGGTGACGCTCACACGCCGCAACAACGCAACCGCAAACGATGGACGTTCCGGTTCATCATCCCAACGACAGCGCCATCGCCTTTGGCGTGATTTGTTACTTTAATTTTTTCCCGGCAACCGAGACGGGAGTTTTCCCGCCAAGGGAATTTGCCGTCGCCGAAACCTTTGGCTTTTCCTGCTTGGGTTTCTTCGTCTCTTTCTTGCTGTTCTTGCCTTTGGCCATAATATCACCCCCTCTTCAAGCAGCGATCCCGTACCGATATGGCACAGGTTGGGCCGCAGTCGTTCACCGATTGCCAGTCCTTGGCGCAGGGTACGTTCTGAATAATGCCTCTTGGGGCAGTCGAACAGCTTTAACTGCAGCTTCGGCCATCGCCCGCCGTTGACGACGGCCCAAGGCGCATTTCAGCGCGCGAAGCGAAATGTATCTCCATGCCCGTTCCGATAGTAAAACCGCCCATTGAACACTCTGTGCTTTACCGATGAGGTGAAAAAAAGCATGATGGTGGGTATCTATTATCCTAATCAAGGCATTTTCCAATGACCCGATTTTGGCTCGTAGTTCTCCTTTGTTTACCAGTGCTTGTTTCACTCGCCCCGCAAAAAGTGACCGGACAGGACAGTCTGGACACATATGCCGACGAAGGCGAGCGGCTTGCCTCGCTGTTGCGCGTGGGGCGTGGCGTGGTCTCCAGCAATCAGAGTTTGATCAATGATCCTTCGATCGGCGACAAAGGGTTGGACAGCGCGGCTTTCATGAAAGCGGTCGAAAACAAATATGTCGAACTGACAGGCGCATTGCCGCTGGAAGACGGTTTGACACCGAAACAGCGTATCCTGACCGAGGCGCAGTTGGCATCCATGGCTGAAATCCTCGATGAGAACCAAGAGTTGATCAACACCGAAGGGATGGGTTTCAAGGGCTTCATCCCTGCCGTCTTTGCGCGGCTGGTGAACGAGCGTTTTGTCGAAAAGCAAGGTGCCATCGCGAAGGTCAAAGTCACCGCGCCGCCGCATCTTGTACGCAATCGCAAAGCGCGGCCTGACGATTGGGAAGCTGCGGTCTTGAAAGAGAAATTCGCCAGCCCAGACTGGGTTGAGGGCGCAGCATTCTATGAGGAAGTGGCCGGCAACGGGTCCACCGATTTCCGTATGCTGATCCCCGAATATTATAGTGAATCCTGCCTGACGTGCCATGGCGGCCCGAAAGGCGAAATGGACGTGACGGGCTTTCCCAAGGAAGGTGGTGCTGCGGGCGATCTGGCGGGCGCAATCAGCATTACCCTCAAGAGATGAATGACGGCCCGCGCAAACGCCTTTTTGCCAGTTTGGCGCGCAACAGCATCATTCTGAAAATTGGCTCGCTTTCGGCTGCCATGCTTGTCGCACTGGTGTTGAGCACCGGGGTGATGGTATGGGATCTGTGGCAGAACCAACAGCGGGTCGCCGAATTGGCCGAGCGGTTTCGCTATCTTGAACATGCCGCCGAAGCCGACAGGCACTTTGGTGAAATGCGGTATTGGTTGACCGATTTGTCGGTCAGCCTGCTGACCCTGTCAGAGCGGCGCGCAGAGGCGGCGCGCGCCAACCTTGAAACCCAATTGGACAAATTCGAGATCTTCGCACCAGAGGCGGCAGAGAAGATCCGACAGGGTGTGGAAAGCTATGTCACCGCAGCACTGCGCGCCGCTGACGCCTATACCGAAGACAGACGTGTGATCGGAAACACCCTGTCGGCACAGGCACGGCTTCAAAGCGATACCGTCGATGCGACATTGAAAAAACTGGTGGGTGATCTGGCAACCGAAGCCGCGACAAGCGAACAATCCGCCACCCAGGCGGCGCGACGCTCTATGCTGCGCGCGGTGATCGCCTGTACTTTCATCCTGATTGCCGGGACGTTTCTGACATGGCGGGTACTGCGGTCGATCCTGACACCGCTGAATGGAATCATTCGGGCGATTTCCGAATTGAACGCAGGCGCGGAAAAGGTCGATCTTCCGCCTGAAGGCGCTGACGAATTGGGGCGGATGTCAAGCGCGGTGAGAGCGCTGCAGGAAAGCCAGGCGTACCGCCGGCAACTGGAAACCGAGGCCGAGAACCAGCGCATGACGATCCTGACGGCGATTGAAACCATCCCGGACGGCTTTGCACTTTTCGACGCGGACGACCGACTTGTGCTGACGAATGAACGGTACCGCAGCATGTTTTCCAACATCTCGCATATGCTGGAACCCGGAACCACTTTTCGCGATATTCTTGCCGCGCAGGTTGCATCCGACCCTTCGGTGCTTGGCAATCTGACGCCCGAGGAATGGATCGAAGAGCGTCTGCGCAATCACCAAAAACCAGACACCCGGCGCAGCGAGGTGCGGATCAGCGGTTCTTGGGTACATGTCACCAAGAGCAAGACGCCCGGTGGCGGCACTGTCGCCGTCTACAGCGACATTTCAAGCCTCATCGAAAAACAGGCCGAACTTGAGGTGGCCCGCGAAGGGGCCGACACGGCCAATGAAGCGAAAAGCCGGTTCCTTGCGTCGATGAGCCATGAATTGCGCACGCCTCTGAACGCGATAATCGGCTACAGCGAGATGCTGATCGACGATGCGCAGGAGTCGGGCGATAATCATTCCATCGAGGATCTGGAAAGGATCAAAAGCTCTGGCCAGCATCTGTTGGCGTTGATCAACGACATCCTTGACCTGTCAAAAATCGAAGCGGGCAAAATGGAGGTCTTTATCGAGCGCATTGAACTTGTGCCGCTGATCGAAGACGTCGCCAACACTATCCGCCCGATTATCGAAAAGAACGCCAACACCTTGGTCACGCGGATCAACACGTCGATTGCGCAGATGGACACAGATAAGACGAAACTGCGCCAGAACCTGTTCAATCTGCTGTCCAACGCGGCCAAATTCACATCGAACGGCACGATTGAGCTGATTGTGGATGACGACGGCGATACGATCAATTTCACGATCCGTGACGATGGCATCGGCATGACCCAGGAACAAAAGGGCCGCTTGTTCCAGGCGTTCATGCAGGCCGACAGTTCGACCACACGCAATTATGGCGGTACCGGGCTTGGCCTTGCGATCGTGAAGCAGTTCACCGAAATGGTAGGCGGTGCCGTGGACGTCGAGACGGAGCCGGGCAAAGGATCGGCGTTCACACTCAGCTATCCTATCGATCTACCCGCCGAGTACACCCATGGCGCGGTGCCTGATCAGACCGGAACGGGCGGGTGCATCTTGGTGATCGATGATGATCCGATTGCCCGAAAAGCCATGACAGATCTGCTGGACGCCGAAGGCTATACGCCGATCTCTGCACATGATGCCCAGTCGGGCCTTGATCTGGCGGAAAAGCACCGGCCCGATGCGATCGTTCTGGACATTATCATGCCGGGACGCGACGGCTGGTCCGTTCTGACTGCGCTGAAAGCTGACCCGGAACTGTGCGAAATTCCGGTTATTCTGGCCACCGTGCTGGGGGATCGCGATATGGGACTGGCATTTGGTGCGGTCGATCACCTGACCAAACCGATCAACGCGCAACGTCTGGTTGATTCGCTGAGTGCCTTTGCAGGCGGGTCGGACCGCGAGGTGCTGGTCGTTGATGATGATCCGGCCAGCCGTGCGCTTTTCCGGCGTATCCTTGTTCGCGAAGGCTGGGCGGTGCGCGAAGCGTCGGATGGCATGCGCGCTTTGGCTCAGTTGGAGATCAAGCTGCCGACGATCATGGTACTGGACCTGATGATGCCGAACCTTGATGGTTTTGAAACGCTGCGCGCCGTGCGAAACCGTTCGGAATTCGACGATCTGCCGGTGATTATCGCGACCTCAAAGGATTTGACCCGGGAAGAAATGGATTGGCTGCAATCCAATGCCCGGGATGTTGTGATCAAGGGGCACACCGGCCGCGTTGATCTTATGGCCGCCATTTGGCGCAACCTCGCAGGCTCAGATGAAAAAGGACGGCTTGTACCATGACAAAAATTTTGATCGTCGAGGACAACGACATGAACCTCGACATGCTGTCGCGGCGGCTGCTTCGCAAAGGGTTTGAAATCATCTCGGCGCGGGATGGACAGGCGGGGGTGGAACAGGCCAGTTCCGAGCGGCCAGATATCATCCTGATGGACATGAGCCTGCCTGTGCTGGACGGTTGGCAGGCGACGCGCGCGATAAAGGGCAATGCGTCAACCGCGGCGATACCTGTGATCGCCCTGACCGCGCATGCCATGGATGCCGACCGCAAAAATGCCATGGACGCGGGCTGCGACGCGTTCCACACCAAGCCGATCAACCTTGCGGAACTGCTTGCTCAGATCACCCAATTGATCCCAAAATAGCGCAAATGACAAAGGTCGATCAGACAAATCAAACCGCGCTTCTGACCCGAATTATTCAGCGCCTTGCGGAACCGGCGGAAACCATCCTTGGCTTCCAGACCCTGATCGTCACGGCCTTGCAACGGGATGGCCAGACCGACAGCCTTGACGATGCGCTTGTGGTCCTTGGGGCTGCGCAATCGCTTCAGGACATGATCACCAAGCTTTTGTCCCCCGAAGGGCAGACGACTGTCGCCCATGCCGATGACGCGACCCTGCGCCATGATCTGCGCACCCCGATCAATGCCATTTTGGGCTATTCCGAACTGATCCTCGAGGAATCCGCGGGCCGACTTGATCCAGCCATCGACACAGACATCCGCACTGTCGTCAAGGAATGTGGCCGGGTTCTGGAACAGCTCGACAGGCTGGTCGATTTTTCCCATGGCGATATCGACACATTCAGCGCGTCCAAAGCCGACGCGGACATCGCCGCATCGCTGGCGCATACCCTGTCCCAAAGCTCTGCCCCGTCAGCCAACAAGGGGGGCCGCATTCTGATCATCGACGATATTGAAGCAAACCGGGAATTGATGCGGCGCAATCTGGCAAACCGGGGGCATTTCGCGACCACAGCCGGGTCGGCCCACGAGGCGCTTGAACTATTGCAGACCCAGGACTTCGAGGTGGCGCTGGTCGATATCCTGATGCCGGACATGAACGGGATCGACCTTCTGGCCCGGCTGAAAAGCAGCCCGCGCTGGCGCGATATGGCCGTGGTCATGGTGACCGGTCTGAAGGACATCCAAGCCGTGGTCACCTGCATTTCTGCCGGTGCCGAAGATTACCTGCAAAAGCCGGTGGACCCTGTCTTGTTGTTCGCCCGCGTCGAAAGCTGTCTTGAACAAGTGCGCTGGAGAGAACGCGAACGAAAATTTCTGGCCCAGATCGAATTTGAAAAGTCGCGCGCCGACAATCTGCTGCTGTCGATGCTGCCTGAAACCGTGATTGATCGGCTGGCGGCGGGCGAAAAGGTTATCGCGGACCGTTTTGACAATGCGACGATCATCTTTGCTGATATCGTTGATTTCACGCCGCTGGTTGCGCGCACCGATCCCATCAAACTGGTCAGCCTGCTTCATGATCTATTCTCGGCTTTTGACACTTTGGCCGATCAATTCGGGATCGAAAAGATCAAGACCGTCGGCGATGCTTATATGGCCGTTGCGGGCGTTCCCGAACACCAACCCGATCACGCCGACCGCGCCTTGGAATTTGCGCGGGGGCTGATCAAATCCATGTCCGGCGAATTTGGGGCAGACATACCTCTGGAGATCCGCGTCGGGCTGAATTCCGGGCCGGTCATCGCGGGGCTGATCGGGCAAAAACGGTTCGTCTACGATGTTTGGGGCGAAACCGTGAACCTTGCCAGCCGATTGGAAAGCTCAGGCGATACCGGGCGCATCCAGATCTCGCAGGCGACGCTTGACGCACTGACACGTCGGCCCGCGAATACCAAAGCCAAATCCACACTCATCAAGGGTGTCGGCAGGATCAAAACTTATCTTGTGGATTG
>JBFGFW010000138.1:0-6621 GCA_041579395.1 Sulfitobacter sp. | reverse complement strand
TGGATTTTCCACGCCCCACACCGCCCCACAAGTAAAGGCCCTGCGGCGGTTCGGGCGCACGTCGGAAAAGCCCCTTCTTTTCAGGGTTCATCAGCGCGTTTTTGATCCGATCGAACTCTGGCAACAGCGCTTCCTGGGCGGGGTCTGGGGTCAGGGTGCCGTCGGCAACGCGTTGATCGTAAAGGGTGCGAAAATCTGTCATGGCAGTGACTTACAGCGGGATTGGCGGTTTGGAAAGAAGACCCGTAAATCATTCAGTCGGATCGGCAGGCGGGCTGTTCCGGCAATTGGAATTGACGTCCGGCATCTGCGGGATAGGGTGAACCGATGACGTCAGGGATGGTCACAATGGAAAAAAGCCCTTCGATTTTTACGCCGGTTCTGATTGTGGGCTGTCTGATCATCATGGTCAGTTTTGCGGTCCGCGCGTCATTTGGTGTGTTTCAGATTCCCATCGCCGCCGAATTTGGCTGGCTGCGCAGCGAGTTTTCCCTTGCGATCGCCATCCAGAACCTTGCCTGGGGCATCGGCCAACCGATTTTCGGTGCGATGGCGGAAAAGATCGGCGACCGCCGGGCCATCATCATTGGATCGATGGTCTATGCCGTGGGTCTGGTGCTGTCGGCAAATTCAGTCACTCCGATCGAGCATCAAACCTATGCTTGGCTGGTTGGCTTTGGCATCGCGGGTACGGGGTTTGGGGTGATTTTGGCCGTGGTGGGGCGCGCCTCGACGGCGGAAAACCGATCAATGTCACTGGCGATTGCGACGGCAGCAGGCAGCGCCGGTCAGGTCTTTGGTGCGCCCATTGCAGAATGGATGCTGGGATTTCTGACTTGGCAAAGCACGTTTCTGGTGTTCGCCGGTGCGATCCTTGCCATGATCCTGACCCTTCCACTGATGCGGGCACCGGCGATGGCCAGCAAGGCCGAGCTTGAGGAAAGTCTGGGCCAGATATTGGTGAAGGCGTTCAAGGATCCGTCTTTCACCCTGATATTCATCGGCTTCTTTTCGTGTGGATATCAATTGGCGTTTATCACAGCACATTTTCCGGCGTTCGTGACAGAGTTGTGCGGGCCGATATTGGCGGGCGGCGTGCTTCATAATATCGGGATCACGACGACATCAGCTTTGGGGGCTGTGGCGATTTCGCTGATCGGTCTTGCCAACATCGCGGGCACGTTGCTGGCCGGTTGGGCGGGCAAGCGGTACTCCAAGAAATACCTGCTTGCCGGAATTTACACCGGACGCACAATCATTTCGGTGGTGTTTATCATGCTGCCGATCACGCCTTTGTCGGTGATTTTGTTTTCGGTCGGAATGGGGTCGCTGTGGCTTGCGACTGTGCCGCTGACCAGCGGGCTGGTCGCGCATATTTACGGGCTGCGCTACATGGGGACGCTTTATGGGATCGTGTTTTTCAGCCACCAGTTAGGCAGCTTCATGGGGGTCTGGCTGGGAGGTCGGATGTATGACGTCTATGGTGGCTATACGGCAGTATGGTGGATCGGGATCGCAGTGGGCGCGTTCAGCGCGCTGGTCCACCTGCCAATCCGCGAAAGGCGGCTGGAGGGTTTGGTGACCGCCTAGGTCGCCGCGCGCAGGTGATTGCTAATCGCCAAGATCACCTGATTGGCGTGGGTGTAGGGCAGGCCGTGATCCGCTTGGGGAATGACCTCGTGTTCGGCGACCCGGTTCCATTCTGCCAGACGGCCGATGGCCGAAGGCGGGATGACTTGATCATCTTCGCCCCAGACGGCCAGCACGGGAATGCCAGCCGCTTGAATGGCGCGGTGCTCGTCACGCAGCACATCCGTCAATATCCCGCGTCGACTGGCCAGAACTGCGCTGGCGTAGCGCCTGAAATTCAATTGATCGGATTGCGTTTCGTAGATGAACGGCACAGCGTTGATCTGATCGCGTTCGGCCTTGATTCCGCGGCGGAACAAATACGGAAATACGGCCAGCATCAGCCAATCCCCGATCACAGGGGTCTTGGCGACAAAATCCAGCAACTTGTTGCGGGACAGCGCCATTCCGGCAGGTGCCAGCAGGATCAGCCGGTCAACGCGCGCCGGAAACGCAGCCGCAAAGCAGGTCGCGATGGACCCGCCCATCGAATACCCGAGCAGAGTGATCCCGTCGGTAACACCTTGATGTTCCAGCAACTCTTCCAGTTGGGTCAGGAAAAACTGGCGATCTTGCGCGCCGCCGGGCCGGTCCGAATAGCCACGCCCATACAGATCGTAAATGAGGGTGCGGTAGCCCATCAGCGCCAGACCCTTGGTGATGCTGCGCCAGACCGGGCTGGGTGTCGTCAGGCCGTGCACACAAACCGCGATCCTGCCCTGAGGGGGGCCGAACCATTCGTAATGCGTCACGCCGCGTGTCAATTCCGCGAACTTCCCCGGGGCACTGCCGCGCACGGCGTCGTTCATGGTGGATCTGTTGCGTTCAATCAGTATGGGTGCCGCAATGACTGCCGCAAGGATCAACAGGACCCACGTCATTCGCGTGCGCGCCACTGGTCAAGAATGTAGCGGCTGGTCATCAGATCGAGATGCGCGCCACCGCCATTTTTGAACAAGGTGATGTCGTCCGGCGACGTACGGGTGAATTGTGCCAGTCCATAGTAATCGGCCAAGATATCGGCACGGGCGATGGCCCCTGACTCGAGGGGAATCTTGAGTTCTCCGATGTGATTGATGGTCGTGTCAAAGCTGTCGACGAAGATACGGGCGCGCGACAGGGCGGTATCATCCGCCTCGCGCATGTCGGGGCGGTAGGCACCGATCAGATCGATGTGCTGACCGGGCTGCAGCCAATCGCCTTGGATCAGCGGGTCGGTCGACATGGTGGCACACGTCACGATGTCAGCGGCGCGCACGGCGGATTCCAGATCAGTGGCGATGGTGATGTCGGGAAGAACGCTGGCCATCGCGACGGCATTGGCGGGTGTGCGGTTCCACACGGCAAATTTCGCATCGGGAAACGCAGCGGAATAGGCGGCGTGCAGGCCGTGCCCTTGTGTGCCCGCGCCGACAATCAGGATATTTCGGCTGTCCGGGCGCGCCAGTCGACGCGCCGCAAGCAGGCTGTCGCCCGCGGTTTTCCACTTTGTGACAAGATGAAAATCGACCATCGCCTCGAGGCTGCCGTCGGCGTCCGAGTAAAGCGATACACCGCCGTTGACCATCGGCTTGCCGACGGATGGATTTGCGGGAAAGATCGTTGCCGATTTCACGGCCAACCCCAAGCCGTCGATCCACGCGGCGCGGTTCAGCAGCGTATCGTCGCCCCGGTATAAAAACGTGTCGGCGATTTCGGCCTTGGCCAGCTCATGGCCCGCCGCCATCGTGTCGGTCAGCCCGATCCAGTCAAGCTGCGCTTCGCCTTCAGCAAAGGGGATGATGTCGAATTGCGTCATGTGGCCTCCGTCTGTGTCAGAAGCCCTTCGGAAACAAGCCGGGCCGCCCATCCTTCGGGCCCGTCAAAAAGATGCGTGCGCCACCCCCGTGCATCGGCCGCAGCGATGTTATCGTCGCGGTCATCGGTAAAGATGAGATCGGCGGGGGCGATCCCGCTGCCTTTTTCAAGGGCAGCAAAAATTGCTGGATCCGGTTTGATCATGCCCAGATGTCCGGAAATGAAATCGCGGTCGAATTCGCGCAGGAACGGATAATGGCCAGCCGCCAGTTCATAGGACTGGATGCCGAAATTCGTCAGCGAAAACACCGGCACGCCCTTGGCCTGCAACGCCTTCATCAGCCGCAGCGACTGCGGAATGACGGGGGCGGCCATCTCGATCCAGCGGTCGTGCCACAGACGAATTTCATCGCGCCACGCCGGGTGCGCGTCAGCGGTGGCATAGATCGTGTCGGTAAAGTTCTGACCCATATCGACGCGGTCGTTCATCGCGTGCAAATCGACGGCGTCGAACATCGCGCGGCGACGGGATTCGCCGATGACGGAATCGAAAAACCTTTCGGGTTGCCATTCCAACAGCACATTTCCGATGTCAAAAACCACTGCCTTGGGGGTCATGGGTGTTCCTTTTTCAGTGTAGTCGGAATTTTTCAAAAATTCCTGGTCGTTTCCCTTATGGAAAACCGGTGCCGTTAGCGCTGTGCCGCGCGCAATTCACGCTCAAGTGCTTCCAGAAAACGGGAGCGGTCAGCTTTTGTAAAGCTTTTGCCGCCGCCCTGCCGGAAAGGATCGGCGGCGCGCAGATCCGTCATCAGATCGCGAGTGGCCAGAACATTGCCTATATTGGCGGCGGTTAACGCTTCGCCATTGTGTTTGAGGACGCGCGCGCCCGCCTCGACACAGCGTGCGGCCAGTGGGATATCGCCGGTCACGACCACATCGCCGGAGCCGCATCGGTCGGCGATCCACATGTCCGCCACGTCCGGACCGTCGGCGACAATGACAGTTTCGACCAACGGGTTCTGGGACGGGCGCAAGCCGCCGTTCGACACCACGAACATCCGGATTTTGTGGCGGGTGGCGACACGCTCGGCCTCGCTTTTGACGGGGCAGGCGTCGGCATCGACGTAAAGCGCTGTCATGTTACCGGATCACTGTGCATAGAGCGCGTCGGCATGAAAGGCGACGTGATCTTCCATGAAGGTCGAGATGAAGAAATAGCTGTGGTCATAGCCAGGTTGCATCCGGAATATGGCGTTCTGGCGGCGTTTGGCGATGGCTGCGGCCAACGCTTCGGGTTTGAGCAGGTCGAGGAATTGATCTTCGGTGCCCTGATCGATCAGCACCGGGCCATCAAAACCCTTTTCCGCCATCAGCAGTGTGGCGTCATGTGCGGCCCATGTGCTTTGATCCGACCCCAGATATGCACCGAGCTGTTTGCGGCCCCAATCGCTGTCGGACGGGTTGGCAATGGGGGCGAAAGCCGACACCGAAACAAAGCGTCCCGGCAAGTTCATCGCCAGCGTCAGCGCGCCATGGCCGCCCATGGAATGGCCGCAGATCGCCTGCCGGTCCATGTCCAGGGCAAAGTTTCTTTCCAGCAGGGCGGGCAATTCTTCGGCAATGTAGTCCCACATCCGGAAGTGGGATTTCCAAGGTGCCTGGGTCGCGTTGACGTAGAAACCCGCGCCCTTGCCCAGATCGTAGGCATCGTCGTCTGCCACACCGTCGCCGCGCGGCGAGGTGTCGGGAAAGACGACGGCAATTCCGTGTTCGGCGGCCCAGGCTTGCGCCCCTGCCTTGGTCATCGCGTTTTCGTGGGTGCAGGTCAGGCCGGACAGGAACCACATGACAGGCACAGGTCCCTGTTTGGCTTCTTCGGGCAGGAAAACGGCAAAGGTCATGTCACAGTTGCAGGCGGCTGAGGCGTGGCTGTAGACGCCTTGGGTCCCGCGGAAACTTGCGTTCTCGGAAATGGTTTTCATGGAAACTCTCCTGTGAAGTGGCGTTGCGTTAGGGCTATCGGGCATTGGCATGCGCGGCAAGGGTCGGACGCTCCGCGGGGAGTATTTGAGAAAGGGTGAAGCCTAAAGTTGCGTGACCCAGGCGATAACGAGGCTGACCGTGAGAATACTGGCGGCGGTTGAGACGAGGATGGCGGCGGAAACGCGTTGCGGGCCGATATTGTAATGCTGCGCAAGCATATAGACATTGCCCGCTACGGGTAGGGCTGCCGCCGAGATGATCACGCCGGCCTTGTAGGGATCGACGTCAAACAACCACAGAGCCGCCAGCGCCACGAAGGCAGGATGCAGCACAAGTTTGCAAAAGCTGAGCCATCCCGCAACCTGGAGACGTTCGGCTGATTTGGACGCAAGAGATGCGCCGATTGCGAACAGGGCACCGGGGGTCGCGGCACCGCCCAAAATGGCCAGAAAATCGTTCATCGGCGCGGGGATGGGGATGCGCAGGCCTGACCACATGAACCCAAGGGTCATGGCGACGATCATCGGGTTTTTCAGCAGTCCGATGCCGATCGTGCGCAGGACCCGCCAGCTCATCTGGCCATCACGAGAACCGGTGATCAGGATTACGATCAGGCTGGAAAAGACGATCAGATCGACGGCAAGCACAAGGACTACGGGGCCGATGGCGGCGGGACCCAGCAGAAGGGTAAGCATCGGCACGCCCAGAAAGCCAGTGTTGCCGATCACCGCGCATTGCGCTTCCATCGCGTTGTTCGCGACGTCAAGGTTACGCAGAAAGCCGATCAGGCTGGCGATGCCATATACGAATGCGGTTCCCCAAAGATAAGCCGCGACAAGGCGCGTGTCCCAGACGTCGGCGAGCGACAGGTTTGCGGAAAATCGGAATAACATCGCCGAGAGTGCGAAGTAGAAGACGAATTTGGTAAGGTATGCCGTTGCCTCTGCCGTGAAGAAGCGGGTGCGACCGGCCCAATAGCCCAGACCGATAAGCGCGAAAAACGGCAGTGTTTTGAGGAAGATCGCCAACATGGCAAAGTCGTAGCGGGCAACCGACGCGGGTGCAACTGTACACCTGCATCTCTGGCGCGAATGGTGTCAGCCTGACCCGATGACCACACCAACCGCAAAGACCAGCGCCCCCCCCAGCACCACCTGAAAGGCGGCGCGGAAAAACGGCGTGTTCATATAGCGGTTCTGGATCCAGGCT
>JBFGFW010000137.1:0-6644 GCA_041579395.1 Sulfitobacter sp. | reverse complement strand
GCGCAGCGCGAAACCGTGATGGATTTCGGTGTGATCGAGTCAATAAATGGCCGCGTCACCAGCTTTCGCGAGAAACCCTCGTTTAGCAACCAGATGAGCATGGGCATCTACTGCATGGAACCCGAAGTCATGAAGTATATTCCCAAATCAATTCCCTTTGGCTTTGACGATCTTGCCCATTGTCTTCTGTCGCGTGGTGAATCCATCCACACCTTCCAGCATGATGGCCTGTGGCTTGATATCGGGCGGGTCGAAGATTTCCAGTCGGCACAGACATTGAGCTGGGACGAACAGGCACCGGCGCATGAACGCATGGAGTTCGTTGCCTGATCTGGCTTTACCCAGGCCTGACCCAAACTTTTGTCGACGCCCGAATTGTCTAAAAGTTATTGAAAGGACATTTTATGTTGCTGGTTGCAGAGCCCGTGCTGGGCCCCGAAGAGCGTGCCGCAGTTGTTGAAGTTCTTGAATCTGGCTGGATTACCCTGGGGGCGCAGGTGCGTGCCTTTGAACATGCCTTTGCGGACCGCCACGGGGCGCTTGACGCGGTTGCCGTGGATTCGTGTACCGCCGGTCTTCACCTCACGCTGAAAGCTTTGGGCATTGGCCACGGGGATGAAGTTCTGGTGCCGTCCATGACGTTTGTGGCGACCGTGAATGCGATCCTTTATGCGGGGGCCGATCCAGTGCTTGTCGAGATCGAGGCGCTTGACCGTCCGCTGATGTCGATCAAGGACGCCGCGACCAAAATCACCCCCCGCACCCGCGCCATCATGCTGATGCATTATGCGGGCCACATGACCGACCCCGGCCCCTGGCGTACCTTTGCCGCCCGGCACAATCTGCTGCTGATCGAGGACGCGGCACACGCAGTGGGCGTTCCCGGTGTAGGCTCTTATGGCGACGGCGCGGCTTTCAGCTTTTACGGCAACAAGAACATGACGACAGCCGAGGGTGGGATGGTGCTGATGCGCAACCCCGAAATGCTTGAGCGCGCCCGGCAGATGCGCGGCCACGGCATGACGCGTACCGTGCTGCAACGACTGGTCGCGCGGACCCCGCATTATGACGTGGACATGCTTGGCTTCAACTACCGGATGGACGAATTGCGCGGCGCGATCGGCCTTGTGCAGCTGTCGCGGCTGGACGGTATGAACGCGCAGCGCGCCCATCTGTTCAGGATATACAACGACCGGCTTGCTGATCTGGAAAAACGTCACGAGGGATTTGTCGTCCCCCGTGCAAAGAGCGGCGTGTCGGCGCATCACATCATGCCCGTCGTTTTGCCGTCAGGTGCAGACCGCGACAGGATCGCCGCGGAAATGCATGACGCGGGCGTTCAGACGACCATCCATTATCCGCCCGTCCATACGCTGTCATATTATCAACAGCGGTTCCCAAACCTCAAACTGCCACTGACCGAGGATTTCCACCGCCGCGAGCTGACGCTGCCGCTACATCCGAAGATGGACGAATCCGATGTCGGCCTGGTGGTCGACGCCCTTGAAGACGCAATTGAAAATGCATTTTCCACACAATGAGAAGGACATCCGATGACCCAACATACCCTTTTCTCCCATGCTGTTGTCAGCCGTACCATTGATGTGACCCTTGCCACTGTTGGATTGATTATTCTTAGCCCACTGCTTTTGTTGATCGTGCTTGCGATCGCGATTGAAACCGGCTTTCCGATCTTATTTGCCCAGACCCGGATTGCGCGGGGTGGACGGACCTTTCAAATGTACAAGTTTCGCAAATTTTCGGCGAACTGCACCGCCGGGTGCCCTTTGACGATGCAGGACGATGCCCGGATGACGCGCGTTGGCAGCTTTCTGGCTCGGACGAAACTTGACGAGATGCCGCAACTTTTCAACATCATCCGCGGCGATATGTCGATTGTGGGACCAAGGCCCGAAAGCCTGAGCTTTGCCGAATGCTTCACGCAAGACCTGCATCCGTTGCTTGATCACCGCCCCGGCATCTTCGGCCCAAGCCAGGTCGCTTTCCGAAACGAATGCGCACTTTACCCCCCTGAAAAGGATCCGGTGCAGTTCTACTGCGATACGTTGTTTCCGGCCAAGGCGGCGCTTGATCTGGCCTATTATTCAAGACGCACGGTCTGGACCGACATTCAGTGGATCTGGCGTGGCGTTCTGGCGGTTTTGGGCAAGGTGCCGGAGTTCGACCAGATCGAAAGAAAAGTCGCCAAGACACGAAAAATCGACATTCTTATTGCCGGTCAATGAAAGGTTTCACGATGGCTTCCTTCCAACAGATTAATGCTTACGACTTGTCGGGACGCAACGTCCTGGTCACCGGAGCGGACGGCTTCATCGGATCGCATCTGGTCGAGCGACTGGTGGAGGCGGATGCAAGGGTGACCGCGCTTTGCCTGTATAACTCCTTTGACTCGCTTGGATGGCTCGACCGGCTGCCGCAGGCGGTCCGTGCGCAGATCAACACGGTTAGGGGCGATGTGCGCGACGCCGCGATGATCCGTCGATTGGTCTCGCGGCAGGATACCGTTTTTCATCTGGCGGCCCTGATCGCGATACCGCATTCCTATGTCGCGGCGCAGTCGTATGTGGATACGAATGTCATTGGCACCCTCAACGTGCTCGAGGCCGCCCGAGACCATGATGTGCGCCGCGTCGTGCATACGTCGACCAGCGAAGTGTACGGCACGGCGATCACGGTACCCATCTCAGAGTCGCATCCGCTTCAAGGGCAGTCACCCTATTCGGCATCCAAGATCGGGGCGGATATGCTGGCGGAATCCTTTGCAAGATCGCATGATCTGCCGGTTGTTATCTTGCGGCCCTTCAACACCTTCGGGCCCCGTCAAAGCGAGCGCGCGGTGATTCCGACCATTCTGCGTCAGGCGCTTGATCCGCAGGTCAAATCGATCCGGGTTGGTGATCTGTCACCGATCCGGGACTTCACCTATGTCGAAGATACCGCAGATGCCTTTGTTGCGGCCGGCACTTCCAATTCGGTCTCGTACGGGGTGCCTTACAATGCTGGCTCCGGCAAGGCGATCACGGTCAAGGAAGTGGTGGAGCTTGTTTTGAAGCTGACAGACTGCACCAAACCCGTCGTGCGAGAGATCGAACGCCTGCGCCCGACCAACTCTGAGGTGAAAGAGTTGCTTGCCGATGTCACCCGATTTCACAAGGCGACCGGATGGAAGACGCAGGTTGATTTCGTCGATGGCGTCACGCGCACCGTGGCGTGGTGGCGTCAGCAGTTCGATGAGGGTCTGGTGCGCCAAGGGGTCAGCTATGCGACCTGAGGCCGCCCCCTGCGAGGCTGTGCGCAAGGCGTTCGCGGCCCTGATTGCACTTGTTCTGGGTTTGTCGGCGGTCGCAGGCAACGCGTTGGCCGAGGATTACCGTCTGCAGGCTGGCGATGTGGTCGAAGTGTTGGTGGCTGGCATGCCCGAAATGGCGGCCCGCAGTTCGATCCAGATGGACGGCAGCCTGAGTTTTCCCACCGTCGGGGTCATCGACGCTGCTGGATTTTCCATTTCTGAAATCCGCGAACGGATCCGCGTTTCGCTTTCGAGCAGATTGCTGATGCTGTACCTGCCCGATGGCAATCAGGTGACCCGCATGGTTGACCGCGACGAGGTCTCCGCGTCTGTGGTCGAATATCGGCCGGTCTTTGTCAGCGGCGACGTGACCCAACCCGGAGAGCGCCCGTTCCGGCCCGGCATGACCGCACGGCAGGCCATCGCCGCTTCCGGGGGGGTGATCACCCTGGTACCGGTAGCCACGGGCTATAACCCCGCCGGTCTGCGTGCCGAATATTCCATCGCTTGGCATGCCGCTGTGGCGGCAGGTGCGCGCGTCTGGCGCTTGCGCAAGGAACTTGGCGAAGATGTGACTTTTGACCCCAACCTTCTGCCGCCGGCACCGGACGCCGGCGCGGCGATCGACAGGGTTCTGGACGTCGAGACTGATATCCTCAGGATGCGCGCGCAGAACTATCGGCATGAAGGCGCGTTTCTGGTCGAACAGCTGGAACAGATCGAAGCCCAGGCCAAGGCGTTGGAAAAGCAACTGGAGGTCGACAAGAGCGTCGAGCAGACAGATGCAGAAGCTTTGGCGAAAGCTACCGAGGCCAGCGAAAAGGGTATTCTGACGCAGGCGCGGCTTCAGGATATCCGCAGCGGTGCCCTGTTTTCGTCCACGCGGCGGCTGCAAACCGAAGTCAGCCTGATGCAGCTTGAACGGCGGCGGACCGAGATCGCACGCGAAAGCAATCGGCGGGCCGAGGAAAGACGCCTTGATCTGCTGGACGAGGTGCAGAAAGCCTGGATCGTCGAAGGGCAGGAACGCGCGCGGCTTTCCGGTGCCGAAGAAAAGTTGCGCATGACCGGCATGGCCGTCGGCCCCGTGGATGACGGGTCAGCCGTTGCGCAGATCAGCATCATTCGCGGCGGAGCCGAGGTGCCAGGGCCGGTCACCTATGACACCAAGATTGAGCCCGGTGACGTGGTCGAAGTGAAAAAATCGACCAGCAGCGCGAAACTTTCGACGCTTGCAGGGCCTGATCAGACACAGGGAATGCGCACGGCTGCGGCCCTGCGATAATGCGCCAAACCGCCGTCGCCGACGGTTCAAGACCGCACCGGGGAAAAAGTGGACTGCCCCCGTCCCCCTGTGCCCCGCCCCCAACGGGCCCGACCAGTGGGTTTGGCCTTGCCAATTCATTGTGACCTTATCTTGGAGGCTAACATGTTTGAAGTACACCAAACCCCGCTCGCAATCGTTATCCTTGCCGGTGGCACGGGCGGGCGGATGAATTCAAACCTCCCCAAACCGCTGCATTCACTGGCCGGAGCGTCGCTGATCCATCATGCCTTGCGCACGGCCGACGTGCTTTCGCCTCAGCGATGTGTGGTCGTGGTCGGAACTGATGGCGCGGATATCACCCAAGCCGTGGCAAAGCTGGCACCCGACGCACAGATCGTCGTGCAATCGGAAACCTGCGGCACAGGCAATGCCGCCCTGTGCGCTCTGTCGGCGCTCGACGGGTTCGAGGGGCGCATTCTGGTGCTTTACGCCGATACCCCGCTGATCCGGCCCGAAACGCTTCGCAAACTCGTAGAAGCACCGGGGGCGGTGGCAGCACTAGGCTTTGAGACCCCCAGCCCGTACCGCTATGGCCGATTGATCCGCGACCCGAAAGGCGGGCTCGACCGTATTGTGGAATCGGGCGATGCGACGGCAGCAGAGGCCGCGGTGACGCTGTGTAATTCGGGCGTGATGGCATTTGATGCAGCTGGCGCACGGCGCTGGCTGCCGGCACTCTCCAATGACAACAGCCGCAACGAATATTACCTGACCGATGTCGTGGGCCTTGCCCGGTCCGACGGCCAGAGCTGCGCCGTCGTGGTTTGCGACGCTGACGAAGCCCTTGGCATCAACACCCGCGCGGAACTGGCGGTGGCCGAAGCCGCATTCCAACAGCGCGCCAGATCCGAAGCGATGGCGAAAGGCGTCACCATCGCCGCACCGGACACGGTTTATCTATCCTTCGACACCCAGCTTGATCGGGATGTGACAATCGGGCCCTATGTCGTTTTCGGCCCCGGCGTCGTGGTCGAGCAGGACGTAGAAATCGCCGCCTTTGCATTTCTGGCACACTGCCGCATCCGGCGCGGCGCGTTTGTGCAGCCGTTCGCGCAAAAACGTGTGGAAGGCATGCGGGCGGTTGCGGGGATCGGTTCCTGAGACTGATCCTAGGGTTGCGGCCTGCCCGCGCACACGGGCCCATCCCACTTGAAACCGCAGAGCCGACCGCACATTAGAACCCAAGCCACCGCCCGGGCGCACATCACCACGACCGACCATACAATCCATGGCGCGGTGACCTGGTGCTTATGTCTGGGACAAAGTCGTGATGCTACGTTGAATGTCATGCACGTTGCTGACCATCGATTTCAGCACTTGATCGCGCGGGCCATCCGCCTTGATCCGACCCTCGTCGATCACCAACAACCGGTCACATTCGGAAATCGCTGCCGGGCGGTGGGTCAGGATCACGACCGACCGTTTCGTATCCTTGAACTCTCGGACTGCGGCGTTCAATGCCATGGAACCTTCGTTGTCCAACGCGGAATTTGGCTCGTCCAGAACCAGCAGGACAGGATCGCCATAAAAGGCCCGCGCCAACGCGATCCGTTGCTTCTGGCCCCCAGACAACTGGCTTTCTTCGCTCAGGATCTGGGTTTTATAGCCATCCGGCAGGGACAGGATCATCTCATGTGCATTGGCTCTCTTGGCGGCCGCCACGACTAATGCATCGTCTGGCACCGTCCTCATCCGTGCGATGTTTTCAGCGACCGTTCCGGTAAACAATACCACATCCTGCGGCAGATAACCGATGTAGGCACCCAAGGCATCCGGCCCGTATTGATCAAGCGTGGCCCCGCCAAAACGAACCTCGCCGGCGGCCACATGGGTCAGCCCCAGGATGGTTTTCGCCAGCGTCGATTTACCCGACCCGCTTTTGCCGATGACCCCCAGCACCTCTCCCTCGGAGAGGTAGAAACTGACCGCTGAGAGGATCGGTGCCTTGGCACCTTGGGACATCACGGTGACGCTTCTGAAGATCAGATTGGGGGCGGGAAGCGGCAG
>JBFGFW010000136.1:0-6657 GCA_041579395.1 Sulfitobacter sp. | reverse complement strand
TTGGTCGACGTCTTGCCGACACTGCCCGTGACCGCGACGACCTTGGCCTTGGTGCGCGCGCGTGCGGCTGCCCCCAAAGCTTCCAGCCCCTGCAACACGTCGTTGACGATCAGCAGCGGCGCATCGGCGGCGACGCCCTCGGGGACGTGGCTGACCAGCGCCGCACCGGCACCCATTGCCAGCGCCTGGGCCACAAATTCATGGCCGTCGCGCACATCTTTCAACGCCACGAACAAATCGCCCTGTTCCAGCGTCCGCGTGTCAATCGACACACCGTCGCAGGCCCAATCGCCAATGGCGCGGCCACCGGTTGCGACGGCGGCGTCGGTTGCGGTCCACAAGCTCATGTCAGTCTCCCGTCCAGTGCGGCAACGGCGACGCTGGCCTGTTCCACGTCATCGAAGGGCAGCACATCATCGCCGATGGTTTGCCCGGTCTCGTGGCCCTTGCCCGCAATCAGCAGCGCGTCGCCGGGGCCAATGGCATCGACCCCGCGCAAAATAGCCTCGGCGCGGTCGCCCACTTCGGTGGCGTCAGGTGCGCCCGCCATCACAGCATGGCGGATTGCCGCGGGGTCTTCGGAACGGGGGTTATCGTCGGTGACAAACACGATGTCCGCGTGGGCCGTCGCAGCCTGCCCCATCAGCGGGCGTTTGGTCCGGTCACGGTCACCGCCTGCGCCGACAATCGCCACAAGTCGGCCCATCACATGCGGGCGCATCGCCTTTAGCGCTGTGGCAATCGCATCGGGGGTATGAGCGTAATCGACAAACACCGCGCCGCCATTGTCGCGGGTGGCGGCCAATTGCATGCGCCCGCGCACCGTCGTCAAATGCGGGATGGTATCGAACACATCCGATGGCTTGGCCCCGCAGGCGATGACCAGCCCCGCGGCCAGCAGCACGTTGTCGGCCTGAAATCCGCCGATCAGATTCAGTCGCTTCTGGTATGTCTTGCCGCGCCAGTCAAAGCGCAGGTCCTGCCCGGTCGCGTCAAAGCGCTGGCCGGTCAGATGCAGATCACCACCGTCGCGGCCCACGCTGATCACTTCGCAGCCGCGCGCGCGTGCGATGGCGGCGATGTCGACACCCCTGGGGTCGTCAACGTTGATCACCGCGATGCCGTCGTCGGGCAGCACCCGCGAAAACAACCCCGCCTTGGCGTCGAAATACGCGTCAAAGCTTTCATGATAGTCCAGATGATCCTGGGTGAAGTTTGTGAATCCGGCGGCTTTCAAGATCACGCCGTCCATCCGGCGCTGGTCCAGACCGTGGCTCGACGCTTCCATCGCGGCGTGGGTGATGCCGTGTTCGGCGGCCATCGCCAAGGCGCGGTGCAGCGTGATGGGTTCGGGTGTGGTATGCGCCAGCGGCGCGGTCCATGCACCTTCGACCCCGGTGGTACCCAGATTGACGGCGGACAAGCCCATCTCGATCCAGATCTGGCGCACGAAGGTGCTGACGGAGGTTTTGCCATTCGTTCCGGTCACGGCGACCATGGTGGCGGGCTGCGCGCCAAACCAAAGTGCGGCAGAGCGGGCCAGCGCCTCGCGGGGGGAATCAGTGATGACGACGGCGGTGCCGGCCTGTGCCATCAGGTCGGCGGCCATCGCGGCCCCCTTGGCATCGGTCAGAACCGCAACCGCCCCCATGCGCAACGCATATTGGATGAACGCGCCCCCGTGCATCTGGGTGCCCGGCATCGCTGCAAAAAGGAACCCTTCTTTCACCTGCCGGCTGTCAACGGCGATCCCGGTGATCTGCGGGTTCGCTTCGCCTTTGGCGGTCAGGCCGAGTGAGGAAAGGGGGACGGCCTGGGTACCCATGGGGGGACGCTCTTTTCAGTTGCTGCTGGACAGCGTTATATCAGCGCCAGTGGCCGGTTCAACAGTTGGTCGAAGCCCCAGCAACGGCGCAACGCGGCGGATCATTTCAGCGGCCACCGGCACGGCCGTCCAACCCGCCGTCCGGCGTGGTTTGCTGCCCGAGGTTTCAACCGGTTCGTCCAGCGTGACAATCAGCACGTATTTGGGATCATGCGCAGGAAAGATACTGGCAAAGGTCGCGATGACCTTGTCCTTGTAATACCCGCCGCGCGGTTTGGGCTTGTCCGCTGTGCCCGTCTTGCCGCCGACCTGATAGCCGGGCACCTCGCCAAAGCTGGCGGTGCCTTCGCTGACCACCTTGCGCAGCATCGACCGCGCATCCGCCGCCGCACGCGCCGACATCACACGCACGCCCATCTTGGGGCCGTCCTGTTTCAGCAAAGTCGGTTCGACCTTCTGGCCGCCGTTGGCAATCGCGGCATAGCCCGCCGCCAGATGCATCGGGCTTGAGGACAACCCGTGGCCATAGGAAATCGTGACCGTGCTCAGTTCAGCCCAGCGTTTGGGCAACAGGGGTTTGCCGCCCGAAGCCTCGACGATCTCAAACGGTGTCGGCTCGAAGAAGCCGAGGCTTTTCAGGAATTCCTGCTGGCGTGCGGCCCCGATCTGCAATGCCATTCGCCCCGTGCCACGGTTCGAGCTGTGCACGATGATGCCGCTGACGGTCTGCATGCCATAGTTCTTGTTGTTGAATTCGCCGATCTTGAAGCCGCCGACCTTCATCGGGCCGGCGGTATCGATGACCGTGTCGGCGTTCACCAATCCCAGATCAATGGCCTGTGCCGCGGTAAAAATCTTGAAGACGGACCCAAGTTCATAGACCCCCTGCACCGACCGATTGAACAGCGGGCTGTCAGATGCGTCGCCTTCGATCGCGACACGGGGGCGGTCGTTGGGGTCAAACGACGGCAGGGACACCGCGCTTATCACTTCGCCGGTATGGACATCCATCAGGACGGATGTGGCACCCTTGGCATTCATCAGCTTCATGCCACCGTACAGGATCCGCTCGGATGCGGCCTGAACTGTCATGTCGATCGACAGTTCCAGCGGCTTGTTGCCATTGGCCGGATCGCGCAGATAATCGTCAAAATACTTTTCAGCGCCGGCCACGCCGATCACTTCGGCACCGTGCACGCCTTCCCGGCCAAAGCTTGAGCCGCCCATGATATGTGCCGCCAGCGCGCCGTTGGGATAAAGCCGCATGTCGCGGGGCGCGAACAGAAGTCCCGGCTCGCCGATCTCGTGGACGGCCTGCATCTGTTCGGGGCTGATCCGCTTCTTGATCCACAGGAACTTGCGTTTGCCGGTAAAGTCGCGCATCAGCCGTTCTTCGCTCAGGTCAGGGAACACGGCGACCAATTGTTTGGCGGTCCTCGCCGGGTCGATCATGTGATGCGGCTGCGCATAAAGCGCATGGGTCTCGAAGTTCGTCGCCAGCAGGTTGCCGTTGCGGTCCACGATGTCGGCCCGCGTCGCCGAGATGACGGAACCGGGGGCCGCTGCGCGCGGCTCTGTCGGGTCGGTCGTGGCCATCACGCCCATGCGCGCACCCACAACCGTGAAGGCGCAGAAAAAGAAGACACCCAGCACCAGCAACCGACCTTCGGCACGCTGGCGCGAGGCGTCGCGCATTTGTTCATGGCGGATACGCTTGTTTTCACGTTCAATCGCGTCGGGGTTTTCGCCCTTTTGTCGGGCATCCAGAATACGGGCCAGCGGGCGCAGCGGAGTGCGGATCATTCTGTGACCTCCGCCAAGGATACATCGACGCCTTGGGTGATCTCGAACAGCGGCAGTTCTGGCAGCGGCGGATAGCTGACCTGATCGATCTGACCGAACTGGTCGGAATGCAGCGGCAACAGGGCCAGACGGTCGAAATTCAGCTCTGCCAGATCGCGCAGCCGGTCGGGGCGGTTCTGATAGGCCCATTCCGCCCGCAGCACCGCCAGACGGCTGTGCGCCTCGCGGATTTCAGCGCGCAGGTCGTCGGTATCGCTCAGGGCCTGCTGGGTGGCATAATTTTCGCGGTAAGCCCAGAACGCCAGCCCGATCACGGACAGGGTCGTCAGGATGTAAAGCACTGTTCTCATGGTGTTAACCCCTTGACCATTGGCATTCCGATAGATTTTGCGTCGATGCGCCCCGCGGGGGCATCGGTGCGGATCGCGACGCGCAGCTTGGCGGATCTGCTGCGCGGGTTTTCGTCGAGTTCTTGCGCATCCGGGCCGATGGCCTTGCGTTTCTCAATCCGGAATTGCGGCAGTTCAACCTGCGACTCGGGGGCGAAGCGGTTGGCGTTGCCGCCGGCCCCGGCCCGCGCGGTCAGAAACCGTTTGACCATGCGATCTTCGACCGAATGAAACGTCACGACGGCCAGTTTTCCACCGGGCTTCAACGCGCGTTCGGCGGCCATCAGCCCCTCGAACAGCTCGCCGTATTCGTTGTTCACCGCGATACGAAGCGCCTGAAAGCTGCGGGTGGCGGGGTGCGATTGACCGGGTTTTGAACGCGGCAGGCAGCTTTCGACCAGCCTGGCCAGTTCCAATGTGGTGGTGATCGGTGCTTCGGCACGGGCGCGCACGACAGTTTTCGCGATGCGGCGGCTGGCGCGTTCCTCGCCGTATTGGAACAGGATGTTGGCGATGGTTTCTTCGTCGGCTTCATTGACGATATCAGCAGCTGACGGGCCCTCTTGGCTCATCCGCATGTCCAACGGGCCGTCGCGCATGAACGAAAAGCCACGTTCGGCCAGATCCAGTTGCATCGACGACACGCCAAGGTCCAGCACGATGCCGTCCAGATCCTGCGCATAGTCGTCCATCTTCGAGAAAACCCCAAGCTGCATGACGATCCGGTCGCCATATGCGGCGGCCCAATCCTTGGCCATCTCGAATGCAAGGGGGTCACGGTCAACCGCGATGACCTGGGTCGCACCGGCGTCCAGCAAGCCGCGGGTATAGCCGCCAGCCCCGAACGTACCATCCAGCCACCGCCCTGTCACAGGGGCCACTGCCGCCAGCAAGGGACGCAGCAGAACCGGTGTATGAGGGGCAGAGAATGTGTCGGAGGCGGCAGCCATATCGCTTATTCCCCAGGTTGGGCGTCCAGGAAGGCCATCGGATCGAAGTCTTCTGGCAGATCGTCCAGCCACTCCTCTTCGCGGGCCTTTTCCTCGGTCTCGTAGGTTTCGGGCTTCCAGATCTGGAACGTATCACCGGCGGCGATGAAAAACGCCTCGCCTTCCAGATCGATTTTGTTGCGCAGCTTGGCTGGCAATACCAAACGGCCGGTTTCATCGACGGAAGTGGGAAACGACTGACCGTGGAACAGCCGCTGCAGCATCTTGCGCTTCATCGACCCGCGCGGCAAGGCGTCGATCTTGTCATCGACCTCGTCGATCGCCTGCATGGTATAGCATTCAAGGTAGTTGCGGCGATGATCACCATAGACGATCACCAGTTCGGGCGTGCCGCCGTTTTGCCAATTCGGATCACCGGCTTCCAACACACGACGAAAAGAGGCTGGGATTGAAACCCGCCCCTTGTTGTCTACCTTGTGTTGGCTTTCGCCTCTGAACCTGCGGCTCACGTGATTGTCCCTGCCTGCGACGCATCTGCGCCAAATCCTGTTACCCCTGCGGTGGAATGAAAAACGGCGGGTTGATCTGCTGCCACTGATCAACCCGCCGCCCGTCCCGCATTTGCGGGGAAGTCCGACTGCGCGCGCCACCTGGGGGGATGTCTGCTCGCTCGCGCGCCGGATCTCTTGGTCTGATGAAAGCGAGGTGCCTGTATGAACCTGCTAGAGTTTTATTTGGTCGGTGGGGTCGTTTGGTGCCCCGTGTCTCGTTCTCATCTGATGCACCATGGATGCCATGGGAATTCATGGGCGTCTACAATTTTTTTCACATTTACACACCATATATGGTTGTGCACAGGAAACCTGAACAGTTCAAATGGGCGGAGTTTCTAAGAATTTTCGCCTATTCAGTAAATTTTAGCCAAACTAATACCATATATAGTGTCTATTTTCGCAGGCCAAAATTTCCCACGAATTCCCAACTATTTTAACTCACAAACTTATCCACAGGCAATGTTCTGGGCTTGTTCCACATTAGACCTGCTAAGTTCAAGCAGATTCAAGGTCCAATCCGCTGAATCGGCAGGTTTTGGCCGAATCACTTGCCGGTTCGCCAATGGCAGTGCGCAAACTTTCCCATCAATTCCCACGATTTCATGCAGACAAATCGCCTGCGACCGTTCCAAGCGGGGCAACGGGGTCCAGTGGCAGCTATGCGAGGGTGAATTGTCGGTTCGGTATGGATCAATCTGCAAACAGCATGTCTGCCGTTGAAAGACCGCAACACCGAACCGGCGGAAGCCAGGGGCGTGCAAACGTCGCTTATGTCTGGCGATAGAATGCGTGCGTTCTTTGCAAACGCAGAAACGGCCCACTCAGACTTCAGCGGGCCAGCCTGTCACGAACCAGGCGCGCTTTATTCCGGGACGGTTTCGCCGGTGCCGCCCATATCTGACGGGAAATCCTTCATCTTGGGCAATCCGTCTCGCATCGGCAGCACGGTTTCAGCATAGTTTACATGAACGCCGGGGGTGAACGGCTGGCTTGGGATGGTGGCGGCATAAACGTCGATCAGATCCCAATGCGGATGGGCTGTCATCAGATGGCCGCCGCAGGACGTGCAATACTGTCGGTCGCTGCGTTCGGTTTTCTGGAAATGTCCGATATGGGCCTGGCCCTTGGTCACCTTC